>NZ_JBHWIW010000042.1:0-67402 GCF_042731955.1 Streptomyces sp. NPDC059828
CCGGCCAGGCAAGCCGTCAACGTGAGCTGAATCGTCGCCGCCGACGCATTCAACGCCCCCGTCACCTGAGGCAGCGCCGGAAGGTACATGTCCATCGACAACGGCGGCAACGCCGTCAACCCACCCAATACAAGAACCACCAGGAACCCCACACGACGCGCACCCACCACACTGTGCTGGGACTGATCTTGTGTGGCCGTGCCGCTTGCCGGCATCAACGTCTCCGGTTCATGAAGTCGACCTGCGCAAACGTGCAGGATCACGGTCGAGTGCCCGCCGCGCGTACACCGCATGAGGCAGCGGACAATTTCCAGCCGAAGGTACTTCCGGGTGATGAGCAGGCGCGAGAGTAGAGATCACTCAACCGTGCGCGGTGTTCCGAGGAGGCTGCTTCCCTCAGCACTCGATGATGTTCACCGCGAGCCCGCCCCGGGCCGTCTCCTTGTACTTGACGGACATGTCCGCGCCGGTGTCCTTCATGGTCTTGATGACCTTGTCCAGCGAGACCTTGTGGCTGCCGTCGCCGCGCATCGCCATCCTGGCCGCCGTGACCGCCTTCACCGCGGCCATGCCGTTGCGCTCGATGCACGGGATCTGGACCAGACCGCCCACCGGGTCGCAGGTCAGGCCCAGGTTGTGCTCCATGCCGATCTCCGCGGCGTTCTCCACCTGCTCGGGGGAGCCGCCGAGGACCTCGGCGAGTGCGCCGGCGGCCATGGAGCAGGCCGAGCCGACCTCGCCCTGGCAGCCGACTTCGGCGCCGGAGATGGAGGCGTTCTCCTTGAAGAGCATGCCGATCGCGCCCGCGGCGAGCAGGAAGCGGACCACGCCCTCCTCGTCGGCGCCCGGGACGAAGTTCATGTAGTAGTGCAGGACGGCCGGGATGATGCCCGCGGCGCCGTTCGTGGGGGCGGTGACGACACGGCCGCCCGCCGCGTTCTCCTCGTTCACCGCCATCGCGTAGAGCGTGATCCACTCCATCGCGAGGGCCAGCGGGTCGCCCTCGGAGCGGAGCTTGCGCGCGGTGGTGGCGGCGCGCCTGCGAACCTTGAGGCCGCCCGGCAGGATGCCCTCGCGGGACATTCCGCGCGAGACGCAGGCCTGCATGACCCGCCAGATGTCCAGCAGCCCCTCGCGAATCTCGTCCTCGGTGCGCCACGCCTTCTCGTTCTCCAGCATCAGCGCGGAGATCGACAGGCCCGTGTCGCGGGACAGCCGCAGCAGCTCGTCACCGGTGCGGAAGGGGTACTTCAGCACGGTGTCGTCGAGCTTGATCCGGTCCTCGCCGACCGCGTCCTCGTCCACGACGAAACCGCCGCCGACCGAGTAGTAGGTCTTCTCCAGCAGCGTGGCGCCCTCGGCGTCGTAGGCCCACAGGGTCATGCCGTTGGCGTGGTACGGGAGGGCCTTGCGGCGGTGCAGGACCAGGTCCGCGTCGAAGTCGAAATCGATCTCGTGCACCCCGAGCAGGTTGATCCGCCGGCCGCTTCTGATCTGCTCGACCCGGTCGTCGGCCGACTCGACGTCGACGGTGCGGGGCGACTCGCCCTCCAGGCCGAGCAGAACGGCCTTCGGGGTGCCGTGGCCGTGACCGGTCGCGCCGAGTGAGCCGTACAGCTCGCCGCGGACCCTCGCGGTGTGGGCGAGCTGGCCCTCGTTCTTCAGACGGCGGGCGAACAGGGCGGCCGCCCGCATCGGGCCGACCGTGTGGGAGCTGGACGGGCCTATGCCGATCGAGAACAGGTCGAAGACCGAGATGGCCACGGTGGTACTCCTTGCGGGTGGTAGACGCCGTTGTCTGCCAGGGTCGTGCAGAAAAACAAACGTTGAGGGGCGTGGTACGGGGCACCGCATTCACCGAAAGTGCTCGCGATGCCCCGTTCAGTTATTCACGTCTGGCTGTTACAGCCCAGGGTAAAGCGGGTGCTTCGCGGCGAGCGCCGTCACCCGTGCGCGCAGCGCCTTGGCGTCGTAGGACGGCTTCAGCGTCTCGGCGATGATGTCCGCCACCTCGCGGAAGTCCTCGGCCTGGAAACCCCGGGTCGCGAGGGCCGGCGTGCCGATCCGCAGCCCCGAGGTGACCATCGGCGGGCGCGGGTCGTTCGGGATGGCATTGCGGTTGACCGTGATGCCGACCTCGTGGAGGAGGTCCTCGGCCTGCTGGCCGTCGAGCTCGGAGTTCCGCAGGTCGACCAGGACCAGGTGCACGTCCGTGCCGCCGGACAGGACCGAGACACCGACCTTCGCCACATCTTCCTGGACCAGGCGCTCGGCGAGGATCCGCGCGCCTTCCAGCGTGCGCTGCTGGCGCTCCTTGAAGTCCTCGGAGGCCGCGACCTTGAAGGAGACCGCCTTGGCCGCGATGACATGCTCCAGCGGACCGCCCTGCTGACCGGGGAAGACCGCGGAGTTGATCTTCTTGGCCAGCTCGGAGGTGCACAGGATCACACCGCCGCGCGGACCGCCCAGAGTCTTGTGGGTGGTCGTGGTCACGACGTGGGCGTGCGGCACCGGGTTGGGGTGCAGACCCGCGGCGACCAGGCCCGCGAAGTGGGCCATGTCGACCATCAGATACGCGCCGACCTCGTCCGCGATACGGCGGAAGGCGGCGAAGTCCAGCTGACGCGGGTACGCCGACCAGCCGGCCACGATCAGCTTGGGCTTGGACTCCTTGGCGAGCCGCTCGACCTCGGCCATGTCGACCTGGCCGGTGGCGTCGTCCACGTGGTAGGCCACCACGTTGTAGAGCTTGCCGGAGAAGTTGATCTTCATTCCATGGGTCAGGTGCCCGCCGTGCGCGAGGTTCAGACCCATGATCGTGTCGCCCGGCTTCAGCAGCGCGAACATCGCCGCCGCGTTGGCCTGGGCACCCGAGTGCGGCTGCACGTTGGCGTGCTCGGCGCCGAACAGCGCCTTGACGCGGTCGATGGCGATCTCTTCGACCACGTCGACGTGCTCGCAGCCGCCGTAGTAGCGGCGGCCCGGGTAGCCCTCGGCGTACTTGTTGGTCAGGACGGAGCCCTGGGCCTCCATGACCGCGACCGGAGCGAAGTTCTCCGAGGCGATCATCTCGAGGGTGGACTGCTGGCGGTGGAGCTCGGCGTCGACGGCGGCGGCGACGTCCGGGTCGAGCTCGTGCAGGGGAGTGTTCAGAAGCGACATCACGCGATCCCTTGTGGCTGTGGCCTGGTCGTGGGTCAGCTGGCGAACTCGGTGTACTCGTCGGCGGAGAGCAGGTCGGCCGGCTCGTCCGCGACGCGTACCTTGAACAGCCAGCCACCCTCGAACGGAGCGGTGTTCACCAGCGACGGGTCGTTCACGACGTCGTCGTTGACCTCGGTGACCTCGCCGGACACCGGGGAGTACAGGTCGCTGACCGACTTGGTCGACTCCAGCTCACCGCAGGTCTCGCCCGCGGTCACCGTGTCGCCGAGCTCGGGGAGCTGGACGTAGACGACATCGCCGAGTGCGTTCGCCGCGTGCTCCGTGATGCCGACCGTCGACACGCCGTCCTCGGCGGCCGACAGCCACTCGTGCTCCTTGCTGTAGCGCAGCTGCTGGGGGTTGCTCATGGCTGAATTCTCCTGTACGCGGGGAAGTGCTGCTGACGGGGGCTGCCGGAGGCAGCAGGGGTCTACTTCTGGCGCTTGTAGAAGGGGAGCGCGACGGCCTCGTACGGCTCATGGGTACCGCGGATGTCGACGCCCACACCCGCGCTGCCGGGCGCGGCGTGCGCAGCGTCCACGTAGGCCATGGCGATCGGCTTGCCCAGGGTGGGGGAGGGAGCGCCGGAGGTGACCTCGCCCACCACCTCGCCGTCCACGACCACCGACATCCCGGCGCGCGGCACCCGGCGGCCCTCGGCGATCAGCCCGACCAGCTTGCGCGGCGGGTTCGCGGCGGCGCGCTCCGCGGCGGCCTCGAGGGCGCTCCGGCCCACGAAGTCGCCCTCCTTCTCGAACTTCACGACCCGGCCCAGGCCCGCGTCGAACGGGGTGAGCGAAGTGGTCAGCTCATGTCCGTACAGCGGCATGCCCGCCTCCAGACGCAGCGTGTCGCGGCAGGACAGGCCGCAGGGCACGAGACCGACGGGCTCGCCGGCCTCGGTCAGCGCCCGCCACAGCTTCTCGGCGTGCCGCGGTTCGACGAAGAGCTCGAAACCGTCCTCGCCGGTGTAGCCGGTACGGGCGATCAGCGCGGGCACTCCGGCGACGGTGCCGGGCAGGCCCGCGTAGTACTTCAGTCCGTCCAGATCGGCGTCGGTGAGCGACTTCAGGATGCCGGGAGACTCCGGGCCCTGGACCGCGATCAGCGCGTAGGCGTCGCGGTCGTCGCGTACGGCCGCGTCGAATCCCCCGTGAGCCCCGGCGCGAGCGGTCAGGGCGTCCAGCACGATCTGCGCGTTGGAGGCGTTGGCGACGACCATGTACTCCTGCTCGCCGAGCCGGTAGACGATCAGGTCGTCGAGGATCCCGCCGTCCTCCTGGCAGATCATCGTGTAGCGCGCCCGGCCGACACCGACCCCGCCGATGTTGCCGACCAGCGCGTAGTCCAGAAGGGCGGCGGCCTGTGGTCCGGTCACCGTGATCTCGCCCATGTGCGACAGGTCGAAGAGACCGGCTTTGGTGCGCACGGCGTTGTGCTCGTCGCGCTCGCTGCCGTACCGCAGCGGCATGTCCCAGCCGGCGAAGTCGGTCATGGTCGCGCCCAGCGAACGATGCAGGGCGTCGAGGGCCGTGTGACGGGGGGTGGTGCTCATTGGATAGGACTCCCAGGGCATGACTGGCGAGGACGATCCTCCCCATCTGTCATGAAACCTGAGAGGTTCGTCATGGCCCTGTGTACACGGCGTACACGCGGGGCATGACTTGCACCTTGGGTGGAGCCGCAGGGTCTGCGGCCCGCTTTTCAGATCTGCCTCATCCTCGCGGTACGGGGCCTGAGAGATTCAAGGGAGGGACTTGCTCCTTCGGCGCCCGGTATCCGTTCACGGTGACTGTATGTACACACGTTGACGGCGACCGGGACTCTCCCGCGCGGATTCAAGCGGCCGGTATGCAGTTGGCGGGCTCATCATTGCACGGGTGTCACGATCGGCAAATCACTTGATGGTCATTACCTTTTCTTTAGGCTTCTTGGGCAGGGTCTCATGCGACCCGACAAGGGGGAGTGCGATGACGTTGGAGCAGCCAGGTGCCTCGATGACGACAACACCGGGAGTGTCCACCGGGACCAGGGTGTCCGTGCCCGTGCGGGTACGCGGGCTCCTGGGCGTGGGCGCCCACGCGCCCGCTGCCCCCCGGCCGGTGGTGCGGGATCTGCGGGAGCGCGCCGGGCGGAGCCCCCGCGGCCTGGAGTTCGCGCACGGGGACGTGGTGGTGATCTCCGGCCTGCCCGGAAGCGGCAAGTCCACCCTGATCCGGCGCGCCGCGGACGGCGGCGGGATCGACTCCCAGGACACCCGCGACCGCTGGGGCGCCCGGATGCCCCGGCTGCTGCCGTATGCGGTGTACCGCCCCCTGGTCCGTGCCGCCCATTACGCGGGCCTGTGGCGTGCGCTGCGCTCGGGCTCCGGGGTGATCGTGCACGACTGCGGTACCCAGTCCTGGGTCCGCCGCTGGCTGGCCCACGACGCGCGGCGCCGAGGCAGAGCCCTGCATCTGCTCCTGCTGGACGTCACCCCGGCCGTCGCCCGCGCGGGCCAGCGCGAGCGCGGCCGCGGCGTCTCTCCGTACGCCTTCCACCGCCACCGGCGCGCGGTCTCCCGGCTGGTGCGGGACGCCGAGCGGGGCCGGCTCCCGGCGGGGTGCGCGTCCGCGACCCTGCTGGACCGGGACGCGGCGACGGTGCTGAAGCGGATCGGCTTCGGCAAGCGCGACTGAGACCCCGGGCAGCAGACGTTCCCGGTCCCGCGTCCCCTTTCCCGTTTCCCGCGCCGTTGCCGTTCGCCGTTCCCGCGCCGCTGCCGGGCGTACGCCGCTCCCGGCCCCACGCCCGTTCGAGCGGGTACCCGTTCGTGCGCCGCCGTGCCCCGGCCGCCTTACGCCATTACGGTTACTCTGCTGGCGCAGGACGGTGCAGAACGGCGCAGACACGCCGCCCGATCCGGGCAGACGGGGAAGCAGGGACGTAGTGGACACGACATGGCCCTCCAATGAGCTGGAGGAGGTGCTGGCCGCATCCGTCGGGATGCCCGGCGCGGGCGGCCGGCTCGTCGAGGTGCTCGGCCGCAGCCACGTCTGGGTGCCCCTGCCCAACGGAGGCGGACCCGACAGCCCCAGTCTCGATCTGCCCACGCTGGAGATCGACGGGGCGCCGTACGTGCCCGTCTACAGCTCCCACCAGCAGTTCGTGCAGTGCCTGGGGGAGCACATGTCCGGCACCGTGGCCCCGACGACCGAGTTCGCCCGCGGGCTGCCGCCCCAGCTGGGCATCGTCGTGAACCCTGGCGGCGCCGTCGGCGTACCGCTGCCGCCACCCGCCGTCGCCGAGCTGTGCAGGGCCGGCCGTACTCCCCTGGACGGTCCCGCGAGCGGAGGCCGGGTGCGGCTGTTCGAGCCGGACTGGCAGGAGGAGCCCATCGACTTCCTCGCCGCCGCGGCGGGAGAGTTCGAGGAGACCGGCGTCGTGCAGACCGCCCGCCGGGTCCTGGCGAGCATCGAGGGCGAGGCGCCGACGCTGTTCATCGGGGTGCAGATGTCCGCCTGGGAGGGCCAGCACCGCACCGCCCCGATGGACGCGCTCGGCCGCGCGCTGGGCCGGGTCCCCGTGCGGTGGCCGGTCAACCTGGTTCTGCTGGACGTCGCCCAGGACCCCGTGGGCGACTGGATGCTGAACAGGGTGCGGCCCTTCTACACCAGGCAGTACCCCCAGTCGTACGCATAGTCGCGCGGCAGGCGTCCGGCCGGTGTGGGTACGGCCGCATAAGCTGGTTTCCAAAGGCGGATCGAAGAGGGGCGGGATCCAAGTGAGTGCGTCAGGCACTGCGGCGGCCGGGCAGGTCGAGCACATGCTGCGCCAGGTGACGCCCGGGCGCTACGACGCCTACGAGGCGCTGCTGCACGCACTCGCCGACCCCGCGGCCGGCCGGCTCTGGATGCTGCTGTGGCACGGCCAGCCCGGCTCCCCCGACGCCCAGTACGGAAACATGGAGATCGACGGCCAGCTCTACGCCCCGTGTGTCACCTCCACCCAGGAGCTCGCCGCCTCCGGATGGAACCGCGCGCACGAGGTCATCGGCGCTCCGGACATCGCCCGCGCACTCTTCCCCGACCGCTACGGCGTCTGGCTCAACCCGCATGCCCCGGGGGGCGGCGTCGGCATCCCCTGGCCCGATCTGCGCCGGATCGCCACCGGTCTCGACCGCATGCCCGCAGGTCCCCTGCGGCTGACCGAACCGGCCATCGAGCTCCCGCAGTTCTACGCGCTGCTCACGCAGAACGCCCACCGCACCCCCGCGATCCGCTCGCTGCGCAGGGTCTGGGTGCAGCCCGCACTCGGTGCCCCGTATCTCGCCATCGGTCTCGATCTGTACGACACGGGGCAGCAGTCCGTCGAGAGCGTGCGGGCGATGATGCAGCAGTCGATCGCCGCGGTGCCGGACGGACTCCCCGTCTCCACGGTCGCCATGTCCGATGAGTACGACCCTGTGACGATGTGGCTGCGGGCCAATGCCCGCCCGTTCTACGACCGAGAGGCGCACGGCGCACCGGCCCAGCAGCCCGGTTACGGCTTTCCGCCCCCCGGCCCCGCGGGCGGCCCGGCTCCCGCGCAGTATCGCTGACCTGCTGGTCGGCGGCGCCCTGCGCCGTGTCCCCGCCCGGCATCTCCCCAACGTTGCTCTGTGTCGGGGAAGTTAAAAGAAGCGCTGCGATGTCCCGCATCCGCCCGTTTTGCCAAGTGTCCGGGTCTCAGCTCGGTATCACCGCTATACGGACTGTTCTCTGTCCTGACATGCGTGAGTAGTGTTCGGCCGGTCAAGACCACACATGGCGACCCAGGGGTGGACCCATGCGAATATTCAAGTCCCGGTCTGTTCGGGCGATGACGGCGGTCCTTGCGGTCGGCCTGATCGCCACCGGCTGCTCGAGCGAGCGCGGCAAGGACGGCGACAAGGGTGCGGGGGACACCTTTGTCTTCGGTGCTCCGGGTGACCCGAGCTCCCTCGACCCGGCCCTCGCGAGCGACGGTGAGACCTTCCGGGTCACCCGCCAGGCGTTCGAGGCGCTGCTGGAGCACGAGTCCGGCGGCAGCAAGCTCGTCGGCGGTCTCGCCGAGAAGTGGTCCAGCGACCCGGCCGGCAAGGTCTGGACCTTCAACCTGCGCAAGGGCGTGAAGTTCCACGACGGCGAGGCGTTCAACGCCGCCGCGGTCTGTGCCAACTACGACCACTGGTTCAACTGGAAGGGTACCTACCAGTCGAGCTCGGTCTCGTACTACTGGCAGAGCATCATGGGCGGGTTCAAGGCGAACGAGGACAAGGAAGCGCCGAAGGCGAACTACAAGTCCTGCACCGCCAAGGACGAGAACACCGCGGTCATCGAGGTCAACGAGCCCTCTGCCAACCTGCCCGGTGGCTTCTCGCTCCAGGCCCTCGCCATCCACTCGCCGAAGGCGATCAAGGAGTACGAGAAGCAGGGCGCGAGCGCCAAGGGCGACGCCATCACGTACCCCAAGTACAGCCAGGAGGCCGGCACGGTCGCCGGCACCGGTCCGTACAAGATCACGAAGTGGAACAAGGGCAACAAGGAAGTGTCCCTTGAGCGCTTCGACGACTACTGGGGCGAGAAGGCGAAGGTGAAGAAGCTCGTCTTCCGCACCATCAGTACCGAGGACGGCCGTCGCCAGGCCCTCCAGGCCAATGACATCCAGGGCTACGACCTGGTCGCGCCCGCGGACATCAAGACGCTGGAGAACGCCGGCTTCGAGGTGCCGACCCGTGACGTCTTCAACATCTTCTACCTCGGTATGTCCCAGGAGAAGAACCCGGCGCTGAAGAAGCCCGCCGTCCGGCAGGCCATCGCCCACGCCATCGACCGCGAGAACCTGGTCAAGACCCAGCTGCCCGAGGGTGGAAAGGTCGCGACCCAGTTCATGCCCGACACGGTCGCCGGGTACTCGGAGAACGCGAAGAAGTACGCCTTCGACACCGCCAAGGCCAAGTCGCTGCTGGCGTCGGCCAAGGAGAGCAGCCTCTCGGTCGAGTTCTGCTACCCGACCGAGGTCACCCGCCCGTACATGCCCGCCCCGCAGGACATCTTCGAGCTGATCAAGGCCGACCTGGAGAAGGCCGGCATCAAGGTCACCCCGAAGCCGATGAAGTGGGCCCCGGACTACCTGGACGCCACCGAGGCCGGCTCCTGCGCCCTGCACATGCTGGGTTGGACCGGTGACTTCAACGACGGCTACAACTTCATCGGCACCTGGTTCGCCGGGTACGACAAGCAGTGGGGCTTCAAGGACGCCAAGGTCTTCGACGCGGTGAAGGTCGCCTCCCTCGAGCCCGACCCGGCCAAGCGTACGGAGCTCTACAAGAAGGCCAACGAGACCATCATGGACTACCTGCCGGGTGTCCCGCTGTCCTCGTCGCCGCCCGCGATCGCGTTCGGCAAGAACATCAACCCGCCGAAGGTCTCCCCGCTGACGCAGGAGAACTTCGCCGAGCTGTCCTTCAAGTAGCACACCGCATGGGGGTCCGCCCGGCTCACGAAACACCGTGAGCCGGGCGGACCCGCATCCCATTTCCGTACCACTCGCACAACACACGCAAGAAAGGGGCATGCGGGGTGTTGCGACTCGTCGTACGACGACTGTTTCAGCTGATACCCACCCTGCTCGGCCTGTCGGTTCTGCTCTTCATATGGCTGAACCGGCTGCCCGGCGGACCCGCCTCAGCGATCCTGGGGGAGCGGGCGACCGAAGCCGATGTGGCACGCATCAACCGGGCGCTCGGGCTCGATCAGCCGCTCTACGTCCAATACGGCCGCTTCCTCAAGCGGATCTTCGAACTCGACCTCGGCACCTCCACCCAGACCGGGCAGCCGGTATGGGACGAATTCGTCCTGCGCTTCCCCGCCACGGTCGAACTCAGCATCGCCGCCATGGTGATCGCCACCGCGATCGGCATCCCACTCGGCTACCTCGCCGCCCGCAAGCGCGGGGGCTGGCTGGACGTGGCCTCGGTATCCAGCTCCCTGCTCGGGATCTGCATCCCGGTCTTCTTCCTCGCTCAGTTGCTCAAGAGCGCCTTCGGTGAAACCTTCGGGACGTTCGGCCGCCTCTCCAGCGGAATGGACGCCACGTCCGTGACCGGCCTGGCAGTCCTCGACGGCCTCCTCACCGGCGAGTTCGACGCCTCCCTCGACGCGCTCAAGCATCTGGTACTGCCCGGCATCGCGCTCGCCTCCATCCCGCTCGCGGTCATCGTCCGGATGACCCGTGCCAGCGTGCTGGAGGTACTCGGCGAGGACTACGTCCGCACCGCCGAGTCCAAGGGCCTGGAGCGGAAGGTGGTCCGCGGCCGGCACATCCTGCGCAACGCGCTGCTGCCGGTGGTCACCACGATCGGTCTGCTCACCGGCAGCCTGCTCTCGGGCGCGGTGCTCACCGAGTCCGTGTTCGGCTTCGGAGGCATCGGCGAGTTCATCCGCAAGGCCATCGACGCCCGCGACTATCCGGTGCTCGTCGGCTTCATCATGTTCATCGCGGTGGTGTACGTCCTGATCAACCTGGTGGTCGATCTCGCGTACAGCGTCATTGATCCGAGGGTGCGGGTGGACGGATGAGTCTGGCAACCACCAAGACGTCAAAGATCGACCGGCTCGCGGAACTCACCGCAGAGACCGAGGCCACGAGTGGCGCGAGCCTGTGGCGTGAGGCCTTCCGCCGACTGCGCGGCAACAAGGCGGCGATCATCGGTGCCGTGATCATCGTGGCGTTCGTCGTGCTCGCGATCGTCGGCCCCTGGATCGCCCCGCACGCACCCACCGACCAGGCCTGGCGCGGCGAGGTCTTCCCCAACAAGGGTGAGTTCGTCGGCGCGCGCCCGGAGAACTGGTTCGGCCTGGACCACCTGGGCCGTGACCTCTTCTCCCGGATGCTCGTCGGCGCCCGTCAGACACTGCTCGTCGGTGTGGTGTCGATGCTCATCGGCCTGATCATCGGTGCCGTGATCGGTGCCGTGTCCGGTGCCGCGGCCACCCTCGGTGGGCGCCCGGGGCGGCGCTTCGACGACGCCATCATGCGCATCACCGACATCATGCTGGCGCTGCCCTCGCTGCTGCTGGCCGTGTCCATCGCCGCGGTGATGGGGCAGTCGCTGACCACCGTGATGATCGCCGTCGGTGTCGTGCAGATCCCCATCTTCGCCCGGCTGCTGCGCGGTTCGATGCTCGCGCAGGGCGGCAGCGACTATGTGCTGGCCGCGCGTTCGCTCGGCATCCGCAAGCGGCGCATCGTGCTGACGCAGATCATGCCCAACTCGCTGAGCCCGGTGATCGTCCAGGCGACGCTGAGCCTCGCCACCGCCATCATCGAGGCCGCCGCGCTGTCCTACCTCGGCCTCGGCAACCCGGATCCGGCGGTCCCGGAGTGGGGTGTGATGCTCTCCCAGGCACAGCGCTTCTTCGACAACGAGCCGATGATGTCGATGTATCCCGCGGTCGGCATCATCATCACGGCCCTCGGCTTCACTCTGCTCGGCGAGGCCCTGCGCGAAGCCCTCGACCCGAAGCTGCGAGGTTGATGTCATGCCACTGCTCAACGTGGACGAACTCACCGTCACCTTCGGCGGACGTGGACGTCAGGACGTCAGGGCGGTCAACGGAGTCTCGTTCTCCGTCGACCAGGGTCAGGTCGTCGGCCTGGTCGGAGAATCGGGCTGCGGCAAGTCCGTCACCTCGCTGGCACTCATGGGCCTGCTCCCGAGCAAGGGTGTCACCCTTGGCGGGCGCGCCGACTTCGACGGCGTCGATCTGCTGTCGCTGAGTCCCCGCAAGATGCGGGACCTGCGCGGCAGCAAGATGGCGATGATCTTCCAGGATCCGCTCTCCTCGCTGAACCCCGTCGTTCCCATCGGGGTGCAGGTCACCGAGATCCTCCAGCGCCACCGGGGCCTGAAGGGCGAGGCTGCCCGCAAGGAAGCCGCGCACCTGCTGGACCGGGTCGGCATTCCCGACCCGACCCGGCGGCTCAAGGAGTACCCGCACCAGCTCTCCGGCGGCATGCGCCAGCGCGCCCTCATCGCCATGGCGGTGGCGTGCGCGCCCCGGCTGCTCATCGCCGACGAGCCGACCACCGCCCTGGATGTCACCATCCAGGCGCAGATCCTGGAACTGCTCAAGGAGCTGGTCGACCAGGAGGGCACCGCGCTGCTGATGATCACCCATGATCTGGGTGTCGTCGCCGGCCTGTGCGACCAGGTCAATGTGCTGTACGCGGGCAAGGCCGTCGAATCGGCGGGCAGGCGTGAGCTTTTCGCGCACCCCACGCACCCGTACACCCATGGACTGCTGGGCTCCATCCCACGGCTCGACGCGCCGCGCGGCGAGCCGCTCAACCCCATCCGCGGATCCATCAACGACCAGATCGCCTGGGCCGAGGGCTGCGCCTTCGCCCCGCGCTGCGACCGCTACGAGATGGACTGCCTGACCGGCACGCCCCAACTGACCGAACCCCGCGAGCCCGGACACCAGGCCCGCTGCGTCAACCCGGTCCTGGCCACCACGGAGGTCCCGGCATGAGTCTGCTCGAGCTCGATGGAGTGAAGGTCCACTTCCCCGTCAGGAAGGGACTTCTCTTCAACCGCACGGTCGGCCATGTCTACGCCGTCGACGGGATCTCGCTCTCGGTCGAGGCGGGCCAGACCTATGGTCTCGTCGGTGAGTCGGGCTGCGGCAAGACCACGCTGGGGCGTGCGGTGCTGCGGCTCGTGGATGTCACCGACGGCAAGGTCGTCCTCGACGGCACGGATGTGGCGAAGCTCCCCGAGAAGGAACTGCGCACCTTCCGGCGGCGGCTCCAGATGGTCTTCCAGGACCCGCTGGGCAGTCTCAACCCCCGGCAGAACATCGAGTCGATCCTGTCCGAGGGCATGGCCGCGCACGGGATCGGTGCGAACCAGGATGCACGCCGGGAGAAGATCAAGGAGATCCTGGCGAAGGTCGGGCTTCCGGCGAACGCGCTGTCCCGCTACCCGCACGAGTTCTCCGGCGGTCAGCGCCAGCGTATCGGGATCGCCCGGGCCCTGGTGCTCGAACCGGACGTGATCATCTGCGACGAGCCGGTGTCCGCGCTGGACGTGTCCATCCAGGCGCAGGTCATCAACCTCCTGGAGGAACTCCAGGAGTCCATGGGCCTGACGTATCTCGTCATCGCCCACGACCTCGCGGTCGTGCGGCACATCTCGGACGTCATCGGTGTCATGTACCTGGGCTCTCTGGTGGAGGAGGCACCCAGCGACGTGCTGTACGCGGAGCCGAAGCACCCGTACACCAAGGCGCTGATGTCGGCGGTGCCGGTGCCGGACCCGGAGGTGGAGGACCGCCGCGAGCGGATCCTGCTCCGGGGGGACCTGCCGTCCCCCGCGAACCCTCCTGCGGGATGCCGCTTCCACACCCGCTGCCCCTGGGCTCAGGACCGCTGCGCGAAGGAGCGCCCCGAGCTGACGGACACCGGGGACGGCCACAAGGTGGCCTGTCACTTCACTGCGGAGATCGCCTCGGGCGAGCTGGCCCGCACATCCGGCGAGGTGGTCCCCGCGACCCGTGAGGGCGTGGAGGACGCGAAGCCCTCCGAGGAGCCTGTCGCGAAGTAGCGTGCGGGGTGCGGTGCACCGGGCAGGCCCCGGTGCACCTCACCCGGCCGTGTCGGTCGCGGACATGGGCTCGGGCGCGGCCCCCACGGCAACCTCGCGGGCACGGGCAGCCCTTGCACCCGGTCCGTCCGGCGCCGGAGTGCGGACACACCGGGCACGCGGGGCACCGCCACGGGGTGCGCCGCGCGGCCCGCCCGCAGCGCAGATCGACGGGGCCCACGGGGCTTGCGCACCGCGGAACCCGTCCGCAGCCACGGGGGTGCGGGCGCACCGGCAACCACCCCCGCCGGAGGCGACCCGCACAATTAGGGGCGTGCTCCAGGAACTGTTCACCCCCTCCGTCCAACACGCGCTCGACCTCGTCGGCATCTTCGTCTTCGCCATCTCCGGCGCTCTCCTCGCCGTGCGCAAGAACTTCGACGTCTTCGGCATCGCCGTCCTCGCGGAGAGCACCGCACTGGGCGGCGGGCTCTTCCGGGACCTGGTCATCGGGGCGGTGCCGCCCGCCGCGTTCACGGATCTCGGCTACTTCCTGATGCCGCTCGTCGCCGCCGCGCTCGTCTTCTTCCTGCATCCGGAGGTCGAGCGCATCCAGGGTTCGGTCAATGTCTTCGACGCCGCCGGTCTCGGGCTCTTCTGTGTCACGGGCACGACGAAGGCGTACGAGTACGGTCTCGGGCTGACCTCCTCCGCTGTGCTCGGGCTCGCCACCGCCGTCGGGGGCGGTGTGCTGCGCGACGTGCTGGCCAACGAGGTGCCTTCGCTGCTGCGCTGGGACCGGGATCTGTATGCCGTCCCGGCGATGGTGGGCGCCACGATGGTGGCGCTCTGCATCAGGTTCGACGCGCTGAACGCCCTCACCAGTGGGCTCGCCGTGGTGACCGCCTTCGTGCTGCGGCTGCTCGCCATGCGCTTCCACTGGCGGGCGCCGCGCGCATGGAACCGCAGGTCGGCGGCCACTGAGACGGAGGAGACACCCAGAAAAGCTACCGCTTAGTAGTTTACTGCTGTACGGTCGCGGCATGGCACAGGTGGCACAGGTGGCACAGGCAACCATTGGGGACAGCGAGTTCGACCGCGATACCGCTGTCACCCTGCAAGACCCGGACGTCCCGGGCGTGTACCGCGCGGAGCTCTCCGCCGGCTGGACGATCATCCGGGCCGTCAACGGCGGCTATCTTCTGGCGACCCTCGGGCGTGCGCTCGGTGACGCCCTGCCGCACCCGGACCCCTTCTCGGTCTCGGCCCACTACCTGAGCCCCTCCGAACCCGGTCCCGCGGTGATCCGCACGGAGATCGTCCGTACCGGACGCACCCTCTCCACGGGCCAGGCCTCGCTCGTTCAGTACGCGGAGGACGGCACCGAGGTCGAGCGGATCCGCGTCCTCGCCACCTACGGCGACCTGGACCAGCTGCCCGACGACGTCCGTACGACCGCGAAGCCCCCGGCCATCCCGCCGTACGAGCTCTGTCTGGGGCCGGCCGACGGTCCCGCGTCCGATGCCATACCCGGCGCCACGGACATCACCGAGCGGCTGAACATCAGGCTCGACCCCGCCACCGTCGGCTGGGCCGTGGGCGCCCCGTCCGGCAAGGGTGAGATGCGCGGCTGGTTCGGGCTGGCCGACGGCCGGGACGCGGACCCGCTGTCGCTGCTGCTGACGGTCGACGCGCTGCCGCCGACCGCCTTCGAGATCGGCATCCAGGGATGGACCCCGACCGTCGAGCTCACCACCCACATCCGGTGCCGCCCGGCTCCCGGACCGCTGCGCGTCGCCATCACCACCCGCAATCTCGCGGGCGGCTTCCTGGAGGAGGACGCCGAGGTCTGGGACAGCGCCGACCGGCTGGTCGCCCAGTCCCGCCAGCTGGCCAAGGTGCCGCTGCCCAGGCACTGAGGTCCACAGGCGCGCCCGGCCACCCGGCCGGGTGCGTGAGGAGTGTCGATCCTCCGGGGTGACCGCGTCCCCGTGCGACGCTCGCCCGATGGATGTCAGTACGTTCTACGCGCTCTTCGCGGCCACCTGCTTCACGCTGGTGGGCCTGTGGTGGAACGTGGTTCAGGGGCATGCCGACTGGATGCGCCTGCCGCCGCTGCGCCGGATCGTCGGCGGCATCTATCTCTCCTTTCTGCTGCCCGCGTTGATGGGCCTGTTCGCCCAGGTCGGCGGGAGTGAGGCGCCGGGGCTCTGGCGGGCGAGCTTCGTCGTGCTCGCGGTGGTCGGCTGCGTGTCGACGCTGCGGCTGCTCGCACGCGGGCGCCGGGACGACGCTTCCGGGTTGCTCAGCCCGGCCATGGGTGCGGCGGCCGGTATCTATGTGCTCATCGCCGTGGTGGGCGCGGCGCCCGGGGTCGCCGGTGCCATCGGTCTCTCGGGGCTCCAGGCCGAAGCCCTGCTGCTGATCCTGCTGGTCATGCTGGGGCACGGCCTGGTGTGGCGCTTTATGGCGGGGGTCGGCCGGTCCGCCGATACGGGAGATCGCAGCCCCGCCCACGACTGACCGGGCAAGGGGCCCGGGGGTCAGTCGTGGGCTCCGAAGACGTCGTCCTCCAGCCAGTGGCGGCGGCCGAGCGTGACGATCCGCAGGCGGTTGCGGGCGGTACGGGCGATCTCCTGCTCGTCCGCCGCCCCCGGATCGCCGCTCGTCTCCGCCTCGTACGCCGACAGGAACGCCGACGCCGTGAGCACCATGTGCTCGACACAGAGTCCCGCCAGCATGTGCAGGTCCGCGTCCGTCCAGCCCTGGGACCCCGGTTCCGCGGCGAACGCCCTGGCCACCTCGTCGGTGAACGCGTCGAGTTGGGTCGCGATGGCAGCGCGTACCCGTCCGGATCCGCCGTGCCGCTCGCGCGCGATGAAGCGGAAGTGGGCAGGCTGGGTGCGGACATGGCGCGCGATGAGGTCCACCGTGCGGGTAATGCGCACCTCCGCGTCCCCTGTCTCCGCGAGCAGCTCGGCGACCAGTCCGTGCAGGCTGCCGAGCGCTTCCTCGACCAGGGCCACACCGAGCTCCGCGAGGTCCGTGAAGTGCCGGTAGAACGCCGCCGGTGCCACGCCCACCGCCCTGGTCACCTCACGCAGGCCGAGGCTGCTGAGGCTCTGGTGCTCCAGCAGCCGCAGGGCGGCGTCCAGGAGCGCCTGACGCGTCTTCAACTTCTGGGTCTGGCGGATTCCGGCGGTGTGACTCATGCCATTCAGTAAACATGTGTTCGCCGACTCTGGGAATACTAGACTGGGAAGTCAGTGAACAGTTGTACTCTCATCCGTTCAGTGAAAGGCTGATCATGATCGCCCTCGTTGCCGCGCTGCTTCTCCTGGGACTGCTCCTGGGCACCGTGGCACAGATCCCGCTTCCCGCGTCCGCCGCAGCCGCCACCCTCATCGGTCTCTGGCTGCTCGTCTTCGCCGTACGCGAGCGCCGCGCGCGCCGCCGTACCCACTGACATAGGGAGCAGGACCATGGAACTCGTTTCTCCTACCCGACGGTTCACCAGCAGCAAGCGCGACGCCGACGGCATGGCCGTCGCCTCCTTCGTGCTCGGGCTGCTCGGCCTGCTGGTGATGAATGTGATCCTCGGCCCCTCCGCGATCGTCCTCGGCGGACTCGCTCTGCTGCGCGGCACCGCCCGCCGCGGGCGGGCCCTGCTCGGCCTCGGTCTCGGAATCGCCGACCTCGTCGTCTTCACGGTGCTCCTCGACGGCAGCGGCGCCGTCGTCTGGAGCTTCGGCGGCTGACCGCTCCACGGGCACCGGGCCGGGTGTTGCCGCGAAGTCCGGCCGGGTGCCCCTGCCCGGGTACGGACAGGGGCACCCGGCCGCACCGCCGGCCACCCCGTGGCTCGTAGAATCGTGGGCATCATGGCTTACCTCGACCACGCCGCGACCACTCCGATGCTTCCGGAAGCGATCGAGGCGATGACCGCCCAGCTCGCCGTCACCGGAAACGCCTCGTCGTTGCACGCCGCGGGCCGCCGGGCCCGCCGTACCGTCGAGGAGGCCAGGGAGGCACTCGCCGACGCGCTCGGAGCGCGTCCCAGCGAGGTTGTCCTCACCTCCGGTGGCACCGAGGCCGACAACCTCGCGGTGAAGGGCCTCTACTGGGCCCGTCGCAACGCCGACCCCCGTCGTACCCGGGTCCTGTCCAGCCCCGTCGAACACCACGCCGTGCTCGACGCCGTGCACTGGCTCGGCGAACACGAGGGCGCCACCATCGAGTACCTGCCGGTCGACCGGCACGGCCGGGTGCACCCCGACGCCCTGCGCGAGAGCATCGAGCGGGACCCCGGCGATGTCGCCCTCGTCACCGTGATGTGGGCCAACAACGAGATCGGCACGGTCCTGCCGATCCGCGAACTCGCCGATGTCGCTGCCGAATTCGGGGTCCCGATGCACTCCGACGCCGTGCAGGCGGTCGGGCAGCTCGATGTGGACTTCGGGGCGTCCGGCCTCGCCGCGATGACCGTGAGCGCCCACAAGATCGGCGGCCCCTACGGAATCGGTGCGCTGCTGCTCGGCCGGGAGTACACCCCCGTGCCGGTGCTCCACGGCGGCGGCCAGGAACGCCACGTACGCTCGGGCACCCTCGACGTGCCCGCCGTCGCCGCCTTCGCCGTGGCGGGCCGGCTGGCGGCAGAGCGGCGCGAGGACTTCGTACGCGAGGTGGGCTCCCTGCGGGACCGGCTGATCGGCTCCGTACGCACCGCCGTGCCGGACGCGATCCTCGGCGGCGACCCCGAGCACCGGCTCCCGGCCAACGCCCACTTCACCTTTCCCGGCTGTGAGGGCGATTCCCTCCTGCTGCTGCTCGACGCCCAGGGCATCGAGTGCTCCACCGGCTCCGCCTGCACGGCCGGGATCGCCCAGCCGAGCCATGTGCTGCTCGCCACCGGCGCGGACCCGGAGCTCGCCCGCGGGACGCTCCGTTTCAGCCTGGGCCACACCTCCACCCAGGAGGACGTGGAAGCACTGGCGAAGGCCATCGGCCCGGCGGTCGAGCGGGCGCGCACGGCGGGACTCACCTAGCGGCGGGATTCACCTCACGGACGGATTCACGTCACGGCGGGACCCAGCACACGGCGGTTCTCACTTGGAGGAGGCCGACTCGATCTGCGTCCGAGCCGAGCGCACCATCCGCAGATAGCGGTGCCAGTCCCAGTGCGGGCCCGGATCGGTGTGGTCCGTGCCGGGCACCTCCACATGGCCGACGATGTGCTCCCGGTCCACAGGGATCCCGTACCGCAGGCAGATCCCGGCCGTCAGCCGCGCCGATGCCGCGTACATCGTGTTCGTGAAGTCCCGGGGCCGGTCGACGAAGCCCTCGTGCTCGATCCCGATGCTGCGCTCGTTCATCGAGCGGTTCCCGGAGTGGTAGGCCACATCGAGCTCGCGGATCATCTGGGCGATCCGCCCGTCCTTGCCCACCACATAGTGCGCCGCCGCGCGGTGGCCCGGGTCCTTGAAGACCTTCAATGCGGTCGCGTAGCTGCCCTGGACGACATGGATCACGACCCGGTCGATCGTGAAGTCGTCCGGGCGGTCGGCTCTGCGCCAGTTGGCCCGGGATGCCGCCGTCCACAGCGCCCCCGGGTGGTCGAGCTCGCCCTCCACCCGCTTCTTCTCCACTCCGGGCAGCCGCCACCACAGGCGTCTGAGCTCGTCATGGGCCGCCACACCCGTGCCCACGAGCGCGGCTCCGCCGCCGATCAGCACCGCCCTGCGTCCGACGCCGCGCCGCGCGTCCCCACTACCGCCCATGCCACCCCTACGCCGATCGCTCCCTGCCCCTCTCAGCTTCTGGAACGCTTACTCCCGAGTCGGTGGTTCCCGGGGCCCCGTACTCTGGTAGGGCTATGACTCAGACCCCATCACGTCCGCTCCGTGTGCTCGCCGCCATGTCCGGCGGTGTGGACTCCGCTGTCGCCGCCGCCCGCGCCGTCGAGGCCGGGCACGACGTCACCGGCGTGCACCTGGCGCTCTCCGCGAACCCGCAGTCCTTCCGCACCGGCGCGCGCGGCTGCTGCACCATCGAGGACTCGCGCGACGCGCGCCGCGCCGCCGACGTCATCGGCATCCCCTTCTATGTGTGGGATCTCGCCGAGCGCTTCCGCGAGGACGTCGTGGAGGACTTCATCGCGGAGTACGAGGCGGGCCGTACGCCGAACCCCTGCCTGCGCTGCAACGAGAAGATCAAGTTCGCTGCGCTGCTCGACAAGGCTCTGGCACTCGGATTCGACGCCGTGTGCACGGGCCACTACGCCACGGTGGTCCTCAGGGCGGACGGCATCCGGGAGCTGCACCGGGCGAGCGACATGGCCAAGGACCAGTCGTACGTGCTGGGCGTGCTCGACGAGAAGCAGCTCGCCCACGCGATGTTCCCGCTCGGCGACACCCTCACCACCAAGGACGAGATCCGCGCGGAGGCCGAGCGGCGTGGGCTCGCGGTGGCGAAGAAGCCCGACAGCCACGACATCTGCTTCATCGCCGACGGCGACACCCAGGGCTTCCTGGCCTCCCGCCTCGGCAAGGCGGAGGGCGACATCCTGGACGAGTCCGGTACGAAGCTGGGGACCCACGACGGCGCGTACGGCTTCACCATCGGCCAGCGCAAGGGCCTGCGCATCGGTCACCCCGCGCCCGACGGCAAGCCGCGCTATGTCCTGGACATCTCACCCGTCAACAACACCGTCACAGTGGGCCCGGCCGAGGCACTCGCGGTCAGTGGCCTGACCGCGATCAAGCCCCGCTGGTGCGGCACCGCCCCGCAGGGCCCGGGTGTCTACACCGCCCAGCTGCGCGCCCACGGCGGCGAGACCGAGGTCACCGCCGAGCTGAGCGGCGGTGAGCTGCGGGTGAGCTTCGCCGAGCCGGTGCACGGGGTGGCCCCCGGACAGGCGATCGTGCTGTACGACGGCACGCGCGTGGTCGGATCGGCGACGATCGCGACGACGGCACGACGAGGGGCCGGCGCGGTCGCGTAGGCCGTGCCACCCCCCCTGCTCCGCTGCTTCATGACGTACTCGACGAAGGACGTCACGAAGCAGCCCTCCGGCAGCGGAGCAGCGCCGACCGCTCCCGGACAGGACCTGGAGGCATGGCCGGGCTTGCGGTGATGCGAGCATTGCCCTCATGGCTACCCATCTGATCACCGGCGCGGGCTCCGGCATCGGCGCCGCCGTCGCGCGCCGACTGCACGAGCGCGGGGACGAACTCGTGCTGCTGGCACGTGACGCGGGACGCGCCAAGGAGTTCGCCCAGGCGTACCCCGGCGCCCGTACCCTCGTCGGCGACCTCGCCGCGCCCGACCGGCTCTCCTGGGCCTTCTCGCACCAGACCATGCCCGAGCGCCTGGACTCCCTGCTCCACATCGCGGGCGTCGTGGACCTCGGCGCGATCGGCGAGCTCACGCCGAAGACCTGGCACGCCCAGCTCGACGTGAACCTGGTGGGGCCGGCCGAGCTGACCCGGCTGACGCTGCCGCAGCTGCGGGCCGCTGAGGGCACGGTGATCTTCGTGAACTCGGGCGCGGGGCTCAACGCCCATGCGGGGTGGGGTGCGTACGCCGCCTCCAAGCACGGTCTCAGGGCGCTCGCCGACTCGCTGCGCCATGAGGAGAAGCCCAACGGCATCCGGGTCAGCTCCGTCTACCCGGGACGCACCGCGAGCCCGATGCAGGCCAAGGTGCACCAGCAGGAGGGCAAGGATTACGACCCGTCCCGGTGGATCGACCCTGAGTCGGTCGCGACCACGATCCTCACCGCCCTCGATCTGCCGCGTGACGCGGAGATCAACGATCTGACGGTGCGGCCGGGACGATGAGCGAGTCCAGCGACGACACCGCGGGGAGCTTCGTGTGGGGCAGGGCCACCGGCGTCGGCTCCATGCCGGGCGGCGACGCCCGCGAGGCGGCAAAGGCCGTCACCGGCTCCTTCGAGGACTTCCCGTATCTGCCCGAACTGCCCGCCCGTGGCCCCGGCGCGGACATGATCGGGCGGACGATCGGCCTGCTCGTGGAGATGTACGGGCATGTCGAGCCCAGCGGCTGGCGGGTCAGCGACCGGCCGGGGCGCGACACCCGGCGCGCCCGGTCCTGGCTCGGCGAGGACCTGGACGCGCTCGAGGAGTTCACCCAGGGGTACGAGGGCCCGCTGAAGGTCCAGGCCGTCGGGCCGTGGACACTGGCCGCCGCCCTGGAGCTCAGGAACGGCGAGGCGGCCCTGGGTGATCCGGGTGCCTGCCGCGATCTCGCGGCCTCGCTCGCCGAAGGGCTGCGCGGGCATCTCGCGGAGGTGCGGCGGCGTGTTCCGAGGGCACAGGTGGTGCTTCAACTGGATGAGCCGTCCCTGACCGCCGTGCTGAGCGGGCAGATCAGGACAGCCAGCGGCTACCGGACGCACCGGGCGGTGGACCGGCAGCTCGTCGAGAGCACGCTGCGAGAGGTGCGGGCGGTCACGGACGGTCCTGTGGTGGTGCACTCCTGCGCCCCGGACGTGCCGTTCGCCTTGCTGCGCCGGGCAGGGGCCACAGGAGTCTCGTTCGATTTCAGCCTGCTCACCGAGCGTCACGAGGAGGCGATCGGCGAGGCGGTCGAAGGCGGCATGAAACTCCTTGCCGGGGTCGTCCCGTCCACGGACGGTCCATTGTCAGACCCTGGCGGTAGCGTCATGGGTGTCAGGACGCTGTGGCGCAGGCTGGGGCTGAGTCCGGGGACTCTTGAGGGGTCTGTGGTAATCACTCCTTCGTGCGGGCTGGCGGGCGCTTCGCCCGCCTATGCGCGTGCGGCTCTCACGCACTGCGTCAGGGCGGCCAGATCGCTCGCGGACAACCCTGAGTAATGGACTCGGGGCTGAGGTAACGGGAGGACATCACGGTGGCTGTCGAACAGCAGGGGACGGTGCCCGCGGAGGCACGGGAGAACCACGCCCAGCTGGCGGAGCAGATCGAGGAGCACCGCTTCCGGTACTACGTGAAGGACCAGCCGGTCATCAGCGACGCCGAGTTCGACAAGCTGCTGCGGACGCTGGAGGCGCTGGAGGAGGAGTATCCGGAGCTGCGCACCCCCGACTCGCCGACCCAGAAGGTCGCGGGGGCGTACGAGACGGAGTTCACGGCAGTCGAGCACCGCGAGCGGATGCTGTCGCTCGACAACGCCTTCGACGACAAGGAGCTGGCGGGCTGGGCGGATCGGATCGCCAAGGAGGTCGGTTCGTCGGCGTACCACTTCCTGTGCGAGCTGAAGGTCGACGGTCTGGCGGTCAATCTGACGTACGAGAAGGGCAGACTGACCCGGGCGGCGACCCGTGGCGACGGCCGCACCGGCGAGGACATCACTCCGAACGTACGGACGATCAGGGACATCCCGGAGCGTCTGAAGGGCGACCGCATCCCGGATCTGGTCGAGATCCGCGGCGAGGTCTACTTCCCGATGGAGGCCTTCGAGGAGCTCAACGCCCGCCGGGTCGCGGCGGGGGAGCAGCCGTACGCCAACCCCCGCAACTCCGCGTCGGGTTCGCTGCGCCAGAAGGACCCGAAGGTGACCGCGACGCTTCCGCTGCACATGGTGGTGCACGGGATCGGCGCACGCGATGGCCTTGAGATCACCCGCCTGTCGCAGGCGTACGAGCTGCTGCACGAGTGGGGTCTGCCGACGGCCCGGCACAACAAGGTGGTCGGCTCCCTGGACGGGGTCCGCGAGTTCATCACGTACTACGGCGAGCACCGCCACTCCGTCGAGCACGAGATCGACGGCGTGGTCGTCAAGCTGGACGAGATCCCGCTCCAGGGCCGGCTGGGCTCGACTTCCCGGGCGCCGCGCTGGGCGATTGCCTGGAAGTACGCGCCGGAGGAGGTCAACACCAAGCTGGTCAACATCCGCGTGGGTGTGGGCCGCACGGGCCGCGTCACTCCGTACGCGCAGGTGGAGCCGGTCAAGGTGGCGGGCTCCGAGGTCGAGTTCGCCACGCTCCACAACCAGGAGGTGGTGAAGGCCAAGGGTGTGCTGATCGGCGACACCGTCGTGCTGCGCAAGGCGGGCGATGTCATTCCGGAGATCCTCGGGCCGGTGGTGGACCTGCGGGACGGCAGCGAGCGGGAGTTCGTGATGCCGGCCGAGTGTCCCGAGTGCGGCACGGCGCTGCGGCCGATGAAGGAGGGCGATATCGACCTCCGCTGCCCCAACAGCCGCAGCTGCCCTGCCCAGTTGCGTGAGCGGCTGTTCTATCTCGCCGGGCGCAAGTGCCTGGACATCGAGGCCTTCGGCTATGTGGCGGCGGCGGCGCTCACCAAGCCTCTGGAGCCGTCCGACCCTCCGCTGGCCGACGAGGGCGACCTGTTCGATCTGACCGTCGAGAAGCTGCTGCCCATCAAGGCCTATGTCCTGGACCAGGACAGCGGGCTGCCCAAGCGTGACCCGAAGACCGGCGAGGAGAAGATCGTCACCGTCTTCGCCAACCAGCTGGGCGAGCCGAAGAAGAACACCCTGGCGCTGCTGGAGAACATCGCGGCGGCCAAGGAGCGCCCCCTGGCCCGTGTCATCACGGGTCTGTCCATCCGTCATGTCGGCCCGGTCGCCGCCGAGGCGCTCGCCCGTGAGTTCCGCTCCATCGACCGGATCGAGCAGGCCTCCGAGGAGGAGCTGGCGGCGGTCGAGGGTGTCGGGTCGACCATCGCGGCCTCGCTGAAGCAGTGGTTCGAGGAGGGCTGGCACCGCGAGATCCTGCGTAAGTGGCGGGCCGCCGGCGTCCGGATGGAGGAAGAGGGGGCCGGTGAGGACGAGGGGCCGCGTCCGCTGGAAGGCCTCACGGTCGTCGTCACGGGCACCTTGCAGCACTACACGAGGGACGGCGCCAAGGACGCCCTTCAGAGCCTTGGGGCGAAGGTGACGGGGTCGGTCTCCAAGAAGACCTCCTTCGTGGTCGTCGGCGACAACCCCGGTTCGAAGTACGACAAGGCCATGCAGCTGAAGGTGCCGGTGCTCGACGAGGACGGCTTCGGTGTCCTGCTCGGACAGGGACCGGACGCCGCCCGCGAGGCCGCGATGCCGGCCGAAGAGCAGTAAGGGGGCGGGCGAACGGCCCCGGAGGGCGTCGCGGAGTGGCACGTATGATCGAGCATTCACTCTGATGGGCTCACCCGATCGGCGCATATCAGAGGGATAAGGGTGGCCGGGTCGCAATCGGGCAAGAGCTGTAGAGCGCTGCCCGTACGGGCCTTCCGCAGCCTACTGTTGAGTTGTGCGTCTGTCGTACACGGCTGCGTGGCGAGGTTTCGGCCGTGGTGGCATGACAGGGAGCCCATCGCGTGGCATCGGCACCGCCGGCTGTGAGAGGGACGGGTATGGAACCGACCGAGAGCGCCGCCCCGGTCTCACGGCCGCGTGGTTTCCGGAGGTTTGCGCGTATCCCCGCCAGGATGCCCTCCGTGGTCGTGGGGCTCGCCGGCCTCGCCCTGGCGGCAGGCATCGTCGCGGCCGTGAGGCAGGGGCACCCGCTGTTCCCCGCCGGGGTCGAGGGCTGGTCCCTGGCCGTGCTCACCGGCATCATCGTCGGCCACCTGGTCGCGCTGGGCCGCGACCGCTGGTGGGGCGGCACCGGCTCGGGTGCCGCCCTCACTCTCGCCGTGCTGCTGCTCTACGGCTGGGTGCCCGCGGGTCTGGTCAGCCTCGCGGTCGTGCTGCTCGTCGGTGCGGCTCGCAGGCACCGCTGGCGGCAAGGGGTGCTGCACGGAGCGGCGGATGTCCTCGGCGTCGGGGCCGCGGCCCTGGTGCTCGCCGCGTTCGGCGACGTGCCCACCGTGGACCAGCCCTGGTCGCCCGTGGAATGGGGGGCTGACGCCGGGCCCGAAGTGGTGCTCGCGGCCACCGCCTACCTCGGCGTCACCCGAACGGTGCTGTGGTACACGCTGGCGCCGCAGGGCGGCGGACTGCCCACCGCCGCCCGTACGGCCCTGCTGCGGCAGGGCCTTGTCGCGGTGGCCCTGCTGGGGATCGCCCCGCTGATCTGTGTGGTGGCGACCGCGATGCCGATCCTGCTGCCGCTCTTCGCCGTGCCGCTGATCGCTCTCGACTCCACCCTGTGGATCGCCCGGGCACGTGCCGAGGAGCAGTTGCGCGATCCGCTGACCGGCCTGCCCAACCGGCAGTGGCTGCTCGAGCGCACCTGGGCGGCGATCGAGGAGGCCGAGGGCGTCGGCGCCCGGTCCGCGCTCGTCCTCATCGACCTCGACCGCTTCCGCTCCGTCAACGACACCCTGGGCCATCTCGCGGGCGACCGGCTGCTGCTTCAGATCGCCGACCGGCTGCGCGTCGCCCTGCCGCGAGGAGCGGAGGCGGCCCGGCTCGGGGGTGACGAGTTCGCCGTACTCCTGCCGACCGCCGACTCCACCACCAGTGCCCAGCGCGTCGCCCGCCACCTCGTGGGCCAGCTCTCCTCACCGCTCGACCTCGACGGGCTGACCCTCGTACTGGAGGCCAGCGCGGGGCTCGCGGTGTTCCCCGACCACGCGCTGGACGCCGAAGGGCTGCTCAGGCGGGCGGATGTGGCGATGTACCAGGCGAAGCGCGACCGCACGGGTGTCGAGGTGTACGAGTCCAAGCGGGACTCGAACACGCCGGACCGGCTCGGTCTGCTGGGCGACCTTCGCAGGGCACTGGACGCCGGGGAAGTGGAGTTGCACTACCAGCCCAAGGTCGGCTTCGACGGTCAGGTGGCCGGTTTGGAGGCCCTGGTGCGCTGGGTGCACCCGGACCGCGGCCGGGTGCCGCCCGACGAGTTCATCGCCATCGCCGAGTCCTCCGGGCTGATGCCCCATCTGACGGAGTACGTCCTGGAGACCGCGCTCGGCCAGGTCGCCCGCTGGCGCGCCCAGGGGCTCCATGTCCCGGTCGCCGTCAATGTGTCGCCCCGTGATGTCCACACCCCCGGATTCGCCGGGGCCGTCGCCGCCCGGCTGGCACGGCACGGCGTCCCTGCCGGAGCGCTCCAACTGGAGATCACCGAGCACGTGCTGCTGGAGGACCCGCAGCGCGCCGCCGACACCCTCGCCGGGCTCGCGGGTCACGGAGTGAAGATGTCACTCGACGACTTCGGCACGGGCTACTCCTCGCTGGTCCACCTGCGCCGGCTCCCGGTGAGCGAGCTGAAGATCGACCGGTCCTTCGTGGCCCGCCTCGCGATCGACGCACAGGACGCCGAAATCGTCCGCTGCACCGTCGACCTCGCCCATTCGCTCGGGCTGCTCGTGGTGGCGGAGGGCGTCGAGGACGACGAAACCTGGGAGCGATTGCGGGACCTGGGCTGCGACGCCGTCCAAGGGTGGCTCGTCGCCGCGGCGATGCCCCCGCAGGAGACCACGGCCTGGCTCCGCGCCCGCGGCGAGCACGGCTGGCGCCGCCCCGCGGGCGAACTGCCCGCCGCGGCCCCCGCGGAGGCGGACCGGCCTTCTGGCCATGTCGTGAACTAGCGCCTCCGCACTGGGCCCGGACAGGGCTCGGATGGTCTCGTGGCCGAGGGCGTCGCGTCGGGGCGGAAGCAGCAAGGGCCGTGTCAGTGGCAGGACCTATGGTCCACGCATGATTGATCAGAAGTGGACTGGTGTGCGGGAGCGCGTCATGCGACTGGGCACTGAGCCGGCGAGTGGTGAGGTGTTCGGGGCGGGCGGGCATGGGTGGGCCCTGGAAGAGCCGCTCACGCAGGACGAACTCGCTGCACTCGAAGGCCAGACGGGCGCGAGCTTGCCGGAGGAGTACCGGACGTTTCTGACACGCGTTGGCGCCGGAGGTGCGGGTCCGGCCTATGGCGTCTTTCCCGTGCGGCTCGTGCAGGGCCGCTGGCGATGGGAGGGCGACGGCGCGGACATGGCCGACCTGTCCCTGCTCGCCGAGCCGTTTCCCGAGCAGGGCCCGGACCCCGAGGCCCTGGACACGCTCCTGGCCGAGCGCCCCGAGGAAGAAGCCTTCGAGGAGACCGAGGACTTCGACGACGCGATCGAGGCGTGGGACGAGCGGTGGGATGCCCTCATGTTCGCCCCCGAACGCACAGCAGGTGCGATCGTGATCTGCCACTTGGGCTGCGCCCAGCGGGAATGGCTGATCATCAGCGGCAGTCACCGTGGCACGGTCTGGTCCGACCGTCGGGTGGACGACGCCGACCTCGTGCCGCTCCTTGACGACGCCGGGAGGCCGGTGACTTTCGCTCGCTGGTACCTCGGATGGCTGGAGAAGGCCGAGCGCACCGTGCTGAGCGCGGACCCGGCCGGACCGGCTCGCTGAAAGGCGCTCGGTCGCAGATCGCCCGGACAGGACCTGGTTCCGGGTTCCGCCAGTCCTGGAGGGTCCGTCCAGCCCGGAACACCGGTGTTGACGCCGGCGCCGGTCAAACCGGTCGAGCTGCCGGCGTACCCGTTCGAGTACATGCTCGCCCCCTCGAGATCGGCCATGCGATTTGCGCACCGGGCAACGCGGTCGGGTCACGTGTTCGCTTTGCTCGCCCCGTCGTCCCCGTCGTCGTGCGGCTCGCCCAGGTCGTCCAGGTCGTCCAGGATCCGCTGGAAGGGGCGCCGCAGAGCCACGTCGACGGGACCGGGCATGGCGCGCCTGAAGGCGGCCAGTTCGCCGCGGGCCGCTGTGATCGCGGGCCCCGTGTCCGCGCCCTCCATGCGGCGTTCGACGGCCTGTGCGGTGGACGCGGCGATCGCCGCACAGGGCAGCCGCGCCTGGGCCGCGTCCTTGACGGCATCGGGCCGGGCGGTGAAGAACGCGACCTCCCTGGCGAGCACCTGGAGATGCGAGGCGATCCCGGCCGCGACGGCCGTGCGCCGGGACAGGTCCCGCACGACGCCCCTGTGCCGCCGGTGCCACGGATTGAACACGAGGAGGCGCTCGGCCTGGCCGGCCTCCTGGGCCGTGTGCTGGAGGTCCCGCATGTCCTTCCGTACGCGTGCGAGATTGTCCCGTGCGGCGGTCGTATCGGTGCCCAGCACGGCGATGGTGCCGGTGAGCGCGCGCACGAGCCGTGCCCCGCAGTCCCGCACGGTCGCAGACAGCACACGACGGGGATCAGGCGGCCACAGCAGCGAGCCGAGTGCCACGGTCACCAGGGCGCCGACGGCGGTCTCCCAGACGCGGTCGAACCCGTAGGCAGCGGGGCTGGGGTTGGCGAACACCAGCAGGGCGGACACCGCGACCTGGACGTTGAGCTCGCGGCCCGGGCGCAGGACCGCCCCGATGACCAGACCCGTGCCCACGACCAGGGCCAGGGTGAACGTCTGCGGGCGCAATACGTTCAGGACCCCGATCCCGAGCAGGACCCCCGCGACCACGCCCAGGACCCGGCTGAGCGAGGTGACCACCGCGGATTCGGGGCTGCTGCGCATGGCGAACAGGGGGACAAGGGCGGCGAAGACCGGGGGCTGGTCGGCGCCCAGCCACACCGAGGTCTGCCAGGCCACGGCAGCGGTGACCGTGATCCGGGCGACCACGGGTCCGTCGGCGGTCACGATCGTACGCACCGGACCATCGCTACCCCATCGGCGCGGCCGGCCCGCGGCAGGCGGCGGGCCGGGGCCGCGGAGTCCACCCGAGTGCCCCAGAACCACCGGGGTGCCGCCTCGACAGCCTCGACCGCCCCTGGGAATGAACCGGACATGACCGCGGCCCGGAGGGCGGCCGGGCAAAGCGTTTCGCGGGGACGGGCGGCGGCCCCATAGGATTGGGCCAAAACCCGAACACTCACCCTGAGGATCGCTGCATGCCTGGCATCACGCGCGAGGAGGTCGCCCACCTCGCCCGGCTGGCGCGTCTGGAGCTGAAGGCCGAAGAGCTCGACCACTTCGCCGGACAGCTGGACGACATCATCGGCGCGGTCGCCCGCGTCTCCGAGGTCGCCGACCAAGACGTGCCGCCGACCTCTCACCCGCTGCCGCTGACCAACGTCATGCGCGCGGACGAGGTCCGTCCGTCGCTCACCCCCGAGCAGGCGCTTTCCGGCGCCCCCGCGCAGGAGCAGCAGCGTTTCAAGGTGCCGCAGATCCTGGGGGAGGACTAACAACCATGACGGACAGCACCATCATCAAGCTCACCGCGGCGGAGATCGCCGCGAAGATCGCCTCCGGCGAGCTCACCGCAGTCCAGGTCACCGAGGCGCACCTGGCCCGTATCGAGGCCGTGGACGAGAAGGTGCACGCCTTCCTCCACGTCGACCGGGAGGGCGCGCTCGCGCAGGCCCGCGCCGTCGACGAGAAGCGTGCGCGCGGCGAGAAGCTGGGCCCGCTGGCCGGTGTGCCGCTGGCGCTGAAGGACATCTTCACCACCGAGGGCATCCCGACCACGGTCGGTTCCAAGATCCTCGAGGGCTGGATCCCGCCCTACGACGCGACGCTCACCAGGCGGCTGAAGGACGCCGACGTGGTGATCCTCGGCAAGACCAACATGGACGAGTTCGCCATGGGGTCTTCCACCGAGAACAGCGCGTACGGCCCGACCGGGAACCCGTGGGACCTGACCCGGATCCCCGGCGGCTCCGGCGGCGGCTCATCCGCCGCGCTGGCTTCCTACGAGGCCCCGCTCGCCATCGGTACGGACACCGGCGGCTCGATCCGCCAGCCGGCCGCCGTCACCGGCACCGTCGGCGTGAAGCCCACCTACGGCGCGGTCTCCCGCTACGGCATGGTCGCCTTCTCGTCCTCCCTGGACCAGGGCGGCCCCTGCGCCCGCACCGTCCTGGACGCGGCGCTGCTGCACGAGGTCATCGCCGGGCACGACCCGCTGGACTCCACGTCCATCGACGCCCCGGTCCCGCCCGTGGTCGAGGCCGCGCGCAACGGCTCGGTGGCCGGGATGCGTGTCGGCGTGGTCAAGCAGTTCCGCGGCGAGGGCTACCAGGCAGGCGTGGTGCAGCGCTTCGACGAGTCGGTCGAGCTGCTGCGCGAACTGGGCGCCGAGATCGTCGAGCTGGACTGCCCGTCCTTCGACCTGGGCCTCTCCGCGTACTACCTGATCGCCCCGTCCGAGTGCTCGTCCAACCTCGCCCGCTTCGACGCCATGCGCTACGGCCTGCGGGTCGGCGACGACGGCACGCGGTCGGCCGAGGACGTCACCGCCCTCACCCGTGAGGCGGGCTTCGGCGACGAGGTGAAGCGCCGGATCATGCTGGGCACCTACGCCCTGTCGTCCGGCTACTACGACGCGTACTACGGCAGCGCGCAGAAGGTCCGCACGCTCATCACCCGCGACTTCGAGAAGGCCTTCGAGCAGGTAGACGTGATCGTCTCGCCGACCACGCCGACCACCGCCTTCCCGATCGGCGAGCGCGCCGACGACCCGATGGCGATGTACCTCGCCGACCTGTGCACCATCCCGACCAACCTGGCCGGCAACGCGGCGATGTCGCTGCCGTGCGGTCTGGCACCGGAGGACAACCTCCCGGTCGGTTTGCAGATCATCGCCCCCGCCATGAAGGACGACCGCCTCTACAAGGTGGGCGCCGCCGTTGAGGCGGCTTTCGTGGCGAAGTGGGGCCACCCGCTGCTGGAGGAGGCACCGTCACTGTGAGCACGCTGCAGAAGGCCAAGGGCTTCAGGAAGTCCAAGACCGGCACCTATGTGGCCATGGCCAGTACCGCGGTCGGCGCGATCAGCGTCGCCAAGCAGGCCAAGAAGGCGCGTCTGGAGCATGACACGCTCCGCCTGATCGACGCGGCCGTGTCCGCCGCCGCCATCGTCACCGGACTGGCGATCCTCTACCGGGAGCTCAAGCGCCTGGGCGACGACGACGTCCTGTTCGGCTGAGAGGGAAAGTTTCACCGTGACCGTCACGACTGAACTGGTGTCGTACGAGGACGCCCTCGCGGCCTACGACCCCGTCATGGGCCTGGAGGTCCATGTCGAGCTCGGCACCAGGACCAAGATGTTCTGCGGCTGCTCGACCGCCCTCGGCGCCGAGCCCAACACGCAGACCTGCCCCACCTGCCTCGGTATGCCCGGCTCCCTGCCGGTGATGAACGCCATCGGCGTGGAGTCCGCCATCAAGATCGGCCTCGCGCTGCACTGCGAGATCGCCGAGTGGTGCCGCTTCGCCCGGAAGAACTACTTCTATCCGGACATGCCGAAGAACTTCCAGACCTCGCAGTACGACGAGCCGATCGCCTTCAACGGCTATCTGGACGTCCAGCTCGAGGACGGCGAGGTCTTCCGGGTGGAGATCGAGCGCGCCCATATGGAGGAGGACACGGGCAAGTCGACGCACGTCGGCGGGGCCACCGGCCGTATCCATGGCGCGTCCCACTCGCTCCTCGACTACAACCGTGCCGGTATCCCGCTGATCGAGATCGTCACCAAGCCGATCGTCGGCGCGGGTGAACGCGCTCCCGAGGTGGCCAAGGCGTATGTCGCGGAGCTGCGCGAGCTCATCAAGGCCCTCGGTGTGTCCGAGGCCCGCATGGAGATGGGCCAGATGCGCTGCGACGTCAATCTCTCGCTGATGCCCAAGGGCAGCACGCGGTTCGGCACCCGCAGCGAGACCAAGAACGTCAACTCGCTGCGCAGCGTGGAGCGCGCCGCACGCTTCGAGGTCCAGCGGCACGCCGCCGTGCTGAACGGCGGCGGCAAGGTCGTCCAGGAGACCCGTCACTTCCACGAGGAGGACGGCTCCACGACCTCGGGCCGGATCAAGGAGGAGGCCGAGGACTACCGGTACTTCCCGGAGCCCGACCTGGTGCCCGTGGCACCCTCCCGTGAGTGGGTCGAGGAGCTCCGGGCCACGCTGCCCGAGCTGCCGCGTCTGCGCCGCAACCGGCTGCGCGAGGAGTGGGGCATCTCCGAGACGGACATGCAGTCGATCCTCAACGCGGGTGCGGTCGATCTGATCGTGGCCACCGTCGAGGCGGGCGCCGACTCCGCTTCGGCCCGTAAGTGGTGGATGGGCGAGCTGGCCCGCAACGCCAACGAGTCGGGCCGCGCCCTGGAGGAGCTGCCGATCACCCCGGAGCAGGTCGCCCGGGTGACCGCCCTGGTCACCGACGGCTCGCTCAACGACAAGCTGGCCCGCCAGGCCATCGAGGGCGTCCTCGCGGGCGAGGGCGACCCGGACACCGTCGTCGAGAAGCGCGGATTGAAGGTCGTCTCCGACGAGGGCGCGCTCGGCGCGGCCGTGGACGAGGCCATCGCGGGCAACGCCGCCATCGCGGACAAGATTCGCGGCGGCAAGGTCGCGGCGGTCGGCGCACTGGTCGGCGCGGTCATGAAGGCCACGCGCGGGCAGGCTGACGCGGCCCGGGTGAAGGAACTGATCCTGGAGAAGCTCGGCGTCTCCGAGGGCTGAGCACCTGCGTTGTGAGGGCGGGACACCGGCGGTGTCCCGCCCTCACACGTTCCCGTGCACTGGCGCTGTGAGCCCTCAGCTCGTGCGTATCCCCAGACCGGGGAGCCACAGCTCACCCCGGTCGCTGACCCCCATGTCCCGCACGATGAGATCGTCCGGCGTCACGGCTCCCCGTGCCCGCAGCTCCGTCACCGTCAGCCGTGCGGCCAGCCGGGCCGCGTTCTCGTACACCTCGTGGAACACCGACTGCCACCAGCCCCGGTCCCTGGCGTGCCAGCCCCGCCCTCTCATCTGGCGCTCCCGCTCCGGCCCCTGCCCATTGTCCCGGTCATCGACGGCCACGCCCAGTCCCTCGTCCGGGTTGTAGGAGACGACGAGCTCGCGCCCGGGATCCCGGCTGGACAGGATCGTGAAGCCCGCCCAGTCACCCGGCAGCTGGACCGGCAACTGCTCGGCCCAGGCTCCGAGCATCAGTTCCAGAGCCTTCTCCAGATGCTCCCAGGAGCCGGCGAGCCAGGCGCCCGCCCGGGTCACCGGGCGCTCACCCGGACCGTTCCGGTACAACTGCCAGCTGTACGGCAGCAGATCGAAGTCTCCGGCGCCGGCCGGCGACCGGATGTCGCCCCAGGCGAAGCTGCGGTACTCCTCTTCCTCCAGTATCTCCGTATGGTGCACGGACAGCCGGGCGCCGAAACGGTCACCCGACAGCAGCAGCAGTCTGCTGTCGTCGCGCCAGCGGACATTCGGCCCCTGGGCCGATCCCCCGTACAGCGTGGGCTCACCGACGCGGTCCACGATCGCCCCGTACACATCCCGGAGCGCCTCGCGCCGAGCGAGCGCGCCGGCCCCCGGTTCATAGCTCACCACCGGGACCGGTGGACGGCCGGCGTATCCCCCCGGCTCGTCGTATAAGTGCCAGGCGAGCCCGGCGGCCTCTCCTGGCGAACTGACAGCAATGGTCCTCGACGCCCCCGTATCAGTCATGCCTCCATGCTGCCAGGCAGCGCTGACAACGCTGCCAATTCCTCATCTCCGGCTGACGGATCGGACCCTTTGGCGCGATCTCGACTAGGCCTTGCCCGCGTTGGGCCCGGACAGGGTCTAAGGCGCGCCGTGGATCCGGAGGCCGTCGCCTAAGGCCCCGCGGCCGCCAAGATGCGGCACTCGACCGATGCGGTCGCGCCGCCTGGGAGAAGAGAGTTGAGGCACCCCTGACGGCGAGGGCCGGCGTGAACCGCCGCCCACCATGTCACCAACGAGGAGAGCACCGTGTTCGAGTACCAACTTCACGAGATCCGCCACGCCGAGCTGGTCCGCCGGGCCGAGAGCGAGTGGCTCGCGCGCCATGTGCGGCGGGCCGGCCGCACCGGGCGCAGGCCCGCGGCACATGGCTCGGAGGGGCCGGTGAGCGGCAGCCGGAACCGGCACGAGCAGGGCGCCTGAGCCCGTACCGGGCCGGCCGCGCTCATGGCCCCACCCCTGGTCACACCCATGACGGACACTCAGGAGACCTCGAGGCCCGGTGCCGTCGCACCGGGTGCCTGTGCGATGCTCTGGGCCGTGCAGACCAGGTCAGTCAGCCCCGTGTTCGTCGGCCGAACAGCCGAACTCGCCGCCCTCACCGGTGCGCTCGCCCGAGCCACCGGTGGGGGCGCTTCACAGGGCCCCTGCCCGCAGCCGCAGGCGGTCCTCGTCGCCGGCGAGGCGGGCGTGGGCAAGACCCGCCTCATCGAGGAGTTCCGGGAAGCGGCCCGCGCCGACGGCGCCGTCTGCGCCATCGGCGGCTGTGTCGAGATCGGCGCCGAGGGACTGCCCTTCGCCCCCTTCTCCGCCGCCCTGCGCAGTCTTCGCCGGCAGCTGCCCGACGAGTTCGCCGCCGCAGCCGCAGGGCGGGAGGAGGAACTCGCCCGGCTGCTCCCCGAACTGGGCGGGATCTCGCACCCGCAGGTCCGGCACGACGAGGAGAGCCGGGCCCGGCTCTTCGACCTCACCGTCCGCCTCCTCGAACGCCTGGCCGCCGACCGCACCGTCGTCGTGGTCCTGGAAGACCTCCACTGGGCCGACGCCTCCACCCGCCAACTGCTCGCGTATGCCTTCCGCACGCTCCGCAGAGGGCGCCTCGCCGTCATCGCCACCTACCGCGCCGATGACATCCACCGCCGTCACCCGCTGAGACCGCTGCTCGCCGAACTCGACCGGCTGCGCACCGTCCAGCGTGTCGAAGTGCCCCGGTTCAGCCGTGACGAGGTCGGCCGTCAGATGGCCGGAATCCTTTCGAGCGAGCCGGCACCGACCCTCGTCGACGACGTCTTCGAACGCTCCGACGGCAACGCCTTCTTCGTCGAGGAACTCTCCGTCGCCGCCAGTGAAGGCTGCTGCCCCACCCTCAGCGACTCGCTGCGCGACCTGCTGCTCGTCCGTGTCGAAGGACTCCCGGAGCACGCCCAGCGGGTCGCCAGGATCGCCGCCGAAGGCGGCTCCACCGTCGAGTACCCGCTGCTCGCCGCGGTCGTCGGACTCGGTGAGGAAGAGCTGATCGACGCCCTCCGCGCCGCGGTCGGCGCGAACATCCTGCTCGCCACCCCCGACGGCGACGGCTACTGCTTCCGCCACTCGCTGGTGCGCGAGGCCGTCAGCGACGATCTGCTGCCCGGTGAGCGCTCCCGGCTCAACCGCCGCTATGCCGAGGCACTGGAAGCCGGTCCGGCGCTCGTCCCCGCCGACCAGCGTGCCGCCCGGCTGGCCAGCTACTGGTACCACGCCCACGACGCCGCCAAGGCGCTGCCCGCCGTACTCGACGCCTCGGCCGAGGCCCGCCGCCGTCATGCCCACGCTGAGCAACTGGAGCTGCTGGAACGGGCGATGGAGCTGTGGGACGACACGCCGGACGAGATACGGGCGGGACTACGGCCCCTGTGCCATGCCGAGGCCTACCCCCCGCTGTCCCTCTCCCCGGGGGACACCGGGGCGAGCGCGGGGCCGCCGCACTATCTGGACCTCATGGCCGAGGCGGCGGTCGCCGGACGGCTCAGCGGCGAGCGGGACCAGGCGCTCAAGACCATCAAGCGCGCACTGCGGCTGATCGACGAGAAGCAGGACCCGCTGCGCGCAGCCTGGTTCTGGTCACAGCGGTCGCGGCTGGTGCAGAGCCAAGCACGCGGAGACGGCTGGAAGGAGCTCGCCACCGCACAGGAACTGGTGCGCGGGCTGCCACCGTCGGAAGTGCACGCCGAGGTGCTCGCGGCCGTCGCCGGCTGGTGCTGGCTGCACGAACCCGGACCCGAAGCCCTCGCGGCGGCCCAGCGCGCCGTCGAGTACGCCCGGATGGTCGGCGCCTGCGAGATCGAGATGAACGCCCGGATCACCCTGGGCGGCCTCATGGTCGACGCGGGCGGCGTGGAGGCGGGCCTCGCCGAGATATACGAGGTCACCGAGCAGGTCGTGAAGCTGGGCTTCGCGGCCCTGGTGGGACGCAGCCATGTGAACCTGCCGTCCGTCCTGGAAGGCGTCGGCCGTTCCCAGGAGGCCCTCGGCCTCCTGGAGAAGGGCCTCGTGCTGTCCCGCACCTACGGTCTGCTGGACTCCGAAGCCTGGGTGTGGAGCAATCTCTCCGAGTCCTACTACGCCCTCGGCCGCTGGGACGAGGCGGCGGAGACCGCCGCGCAGGTCGAACGGGTCGGCCAGAGCGCCAAGCCGCGCGGCGCGGGAGCCTCCAGGCTCGCCTACCTCGCGCTCGCCCGCGGTGACATGGCAGGTGCGGTCCACTGGCACGAGACCGCCGCCGGGCACTACGGCACCCATGACCCCATGCCGCAGCAGTCCATACCCCTGGCCCGGATCTCCATCGGCATCGCCGGAGGCGAAGGCCGCTTCCACGATGCCCGCGCGGAGCTGCACCGTGCGGTGGCCACCGGTTTCCCGCCCGGTACGCAGCGTTACGCCTGGCCGCTGCTGCTCGCTGCGGCCACCATCGAGGCCGATGTGCGCGGGCTGCCCGCCGTCGCAAAGGGCCGCGACGAAGCGCTGACCACGATCCGCAGCGCCGCCAAGGCGCTGCCCTCGGCCGTGCCCGTATGGATCGCCTATGAGCGGTGGGTGCGGGCGGAGCTGCTGCGCGCCGACGCGCGGGACACCCCGGACACCTGGGCGGAGGTCGCAGAGGCCTTCTCGGCGGTCGACCGTCCCTATGACGTGGCCCGCGTACGCCACCGCCTGGCCGAGTCCCTGCTGGCCACCGGGGACCGCGAGCATGCCGGCACACTGCTGCGTCAGGCCCATCGCACCGCGGAACGCCTCGGCGCCCGCCCACTGACAGAAGCGGTCACCGGTCTCGCCCAGCGTGCCCGGCTACGGCTCGCCGAGCCTGCCTCCGAGAGCTGCCCGGCGGTCTCGGCACCCGCCCCCGTCGACGACCTCGGGCTGACTCCCCGCGAGCAGGACGTGCTGCGTCTGGTGGCGATCGGCCGCACCAACCGCCAGATAGCCGGGGAGCTCTACATCTCGCCCAAGACGGCGAGCGTGCATGTCTCCAACATCCTGGCCAAGCTGGGTGTATCCGGCCGCGGTGAGGCAGCCGCGCTGGCCCACCGGCTACGGCTCTTCCCCGCAAGCGCCTGAGCAGCCCCTGCGGCGCCCGGTGAAGGCTCCGGGCGGCTCGTCCGTGCCCCGCGGTGGCCCGTCAGGCTCCGGGCGTCTCGCCCCGGGTGCGTATGACGACCTTCCCCGAGGCCAGATCTATCTCGCCGTGCCCCGGGTCCCCGTCGCCGACATCCACCCTGGTCAGCTGGAGACGGTTGCGCTCGTCGTCGGTGTGCTTGCGGCTGGGTGCGAAGAGTTGCTCGATCAGAGTGAACACGGGCCGCCCACCTCTCACTCGACCTCGAGTCGCAGGATCCTGTCGTCCGCCGGCCCGGGTGTGCCTCTGGTGTCCGTCTCGCTGGTGACCAGCCAGATTGCCGCGCCGCCCCCGGCTCCGCCGACCGGCAGGACCGTGCGCAGACGGCCGTACTCTCCCTGGAGGAACGCCTGGGGGGCCGCGGAAGGTTCCGCACCGGCCAGGGGGATCCGCCACAGGCGCTCGCCCCTCAGCCCGGCCATCCAGATCGATCCCCCGGCGTACGCGATTCCGCTCGGCGACGCGTCGCCCGTGCGCCACTGCGCCACCGGGTCCACAAATCCGGACCTGCGGCCCCTGCCCTCCACCTCGGGCCAGCCGTAGTTCCTGCCCGGCTCGATGAGATTCAGCTCGTCCCAGGTGTTCTGACCGAACTCGGAGGCCCACAGCCGCCTCTCCGAGTCCCAGGCGAGACCCTGGACATTGCGGTGCCCGTAGGAATAGACCAGGGAGTCGGGCCAGGGGTTGCCGTGCACCGGCTGGCCGTCCGGGGTCATCCGCAGGATCTTGCCACCGAGTGACTGCTTGTCCTGCGCGAGGCCGGTGTCGCCCGTCTCGCCCGTGCCCGCGTACAGCATCCGGTCGGGGCCGAAGGCGATCCGGCCGCCGTTGTGGACGGTCCCCTTCGGGATGCCCCGCAGGATGGTGTCGGGCGCGCCGAGTTGCTGTCCGGCGGGCTTCTTCTCGTCGTACAGCATGCGGGCGATCCGGTTGTCCGACTCCGTCGTGAAGTAGGCGTACACCAGATGGTCCGACGCGAAGGCCGGGGAGACTGCGAGGCCCATCAGCCCACCTTCTCCGGCCGGGGCGACCCCGGGCACCGAGCCGATCTCGGTCTTCTTTCCGCTGGCGGTGTCGATCCGGGTGATGGTGCCCTCGTCGCGCGATGACACCAGCAGATCGCCGTCGGGCAGGGCGGTCAGCCCCCACGGGGACTTCAGATCCTTCGTCAGGGTCGCCGCCACCTTCACCGCCCCCTTGGCGGGTGGCGCGGCCGGAGCGGTGCCGGAGCCGGTGGGGGAGGGGGCAGCTGCGCTCGTCGGCGGGTTCTTGCGACCGGCGTCCTGACCGGTGCCGGCACCCGTGTCGCCGGATGAGCAGCCCGCGGCGAAGAGCAGGGCGGCTGCGGCCAGAACGGCCGTCGCGGCTGGACGTTGCACTGTGGAGTCCCTTCACCGGACTGCGGGCGAGTGTGCGCGGGTGCGGACGGGCCGGCGCCCTGGAGCTCCCGTGCACTGTTCATACGCCACGGGGGTTCCCGAGGTTCCCGTCTCCGTTCAGGATCACGAGGACGGGTGCTACCAGTCCCAGGATCCCCTGGCCGGTGGCAGTGCCGCGATCTCGGCCATGTCCCACGCGGTCAGTGCGAGCTCCGCCGACGCTGCGTTCTCCACGGCCCAGCACTCCCGCTTGGCGCCCGGCACCGGCACCACGTGCAGGCCCTGGCCGCGGGCCCAGGCGAGCGCCACCTGCGCCGGGGTGGTTCCGTCGCCGTGGCGCCCCGCGATCCTTCGCAGTCCCGCCACCAGAGGCTGGTTCGCCGCCATCATCTCCGCCGTGAACCGCGGGTGCCGGGCTCGCAGGTCGTCCGGTTCGAAGCCGCCACCCGGTGTGAGCGTCCCGGAGAGGAAACCGTTGCCGAGCGGCATCGCGGCCAGGAAGCCCACGCCGCGCGCCTCGCACCAGGGGAGCAGGTCAGCCAGCGCGTCCGGCGACCACACCGACAGCTCGGCCTCGACCGCGCTGACCGGGAACACCTGCTGGACACGCTCGAGCTGACGAATCGTTTCCGCATGGCGTCCGGGCTCCGCATGGCGCACGGACCCCGCGTGCCGTCCCGCTCCGCCGGCCCGGCCGGGCCGTGACGTGCCCCTGCCCGATCTGCGCGCCGGGTCCGCAGTCATCGCGCACAACCCGAGCGCGCGCACCTTGCCCGCCTGGACCAGCTCCGCCATCGCGCCCCAGGTCTCCTCCACCGGCACCTCAGGATCCGCCCGGTGGAGCTGGTAGAGGTCGATCACGTCGGTCCCGAGCCGCCGCAGTGAGGCATCGCACGCCCGACGCACGTAACCCGGCCGCCCATTGGCCACGATGTGCTGGTCGCCGCCCACCAGCAGACCCACCTTGGTCGACACGAAAGCGTCGTGGCGCCGCTCCTTCAGTACCCGGCCGAGCAGCAGTTCATTGGTGAAGGGGCCGTACATGTCGGCCGTGTCCAGCAGACTCACACCCGCGTCGAGCGCCGCGTGCACCGTTCGCAGCGCACGGTCGCTCCGCTGCTGTGATGTGGTGTAGGCCCAGCTCATCGGCATACAGCCGAGACCGACCGCGCCCACTTCGAGAGCCGCCGCGCCGATTGTCCTGCGCTCCACCTGCCCGTACCCCTCCTTGTGCCGCACCCAAAACTAACCTCTGGCGGCCACCGTGCTTCGCATAGCCTCCTGTCCATGAACGCAGCAGACGTCTGGCTCCCCGTCGCGGCCGATGAGATCGAGGGACTCCCCGCCCCTGCGGCGTCGGGGCTCACCTACCGTTTCTGGGACGGCGGCGAGGAGTTTCCCGCCGATCCCGCAGACTGCGCCTTCTATGTCGTCCCGTACATGAAGCCCACCGAGACCGTGGTGCGGCCGCTGGCCGCCATGACGTCCGTTCAGGTGGTCCAGACCCTCACCGCCGGCATCGACCACGTGGAGCCCGGACTCGGATCTCTGCGCGCGGGCGTACGCCTCTGCAACGCCAAGGGGGTGCACGAGGCGAGCACCGCCGAGCTGGCCCTCGCCCTCGTCCTGGCCTCCCTGCGGGGCATCCCCCGCTTCGTGGAGGGCCAGCGCAAGGAGGAGTGGCGGTCCGGCTTCTATCCCGCGCTGGCCGACAAGTCCGTGCTCATCGTCGGCTACGGCTCGATCGGCGCGGCCATCGAGGACCGGCTCACGCCCTTTGAATGTGCGCGGGTGGCGCGCGTCGCGCGCTCCGCACGTGCTACGGAGCGCGGTCAGGTGCACCCACTCTCCCAACTTCCGCTCCTGCTCCCCGAAGCGGACGTGGTGATCCTCTCGACTCCTCTCACTCCCGGCACCCACCACCTGGTGAACGCGGACTTCCTGGGTCGGATGAAGGACGGCGCCCTGCTGGTGAACGTCGCGCGCGGGCCGGTCGTGGACACCAAGTCCCTCATCGAGGAGACCGCCACCGGCCGGATCACCGCAGCCCTCGACGTCACCGACCCGGAGCCGCTGCCACCAGGGCACCCCCTGTGGCATGCGCCGGGTGTGCTGATCAGCCCTCATGTCGGCGGCTCCACCTCGGCGTTCCTGCCACGCGCCAACCGTCTGATGGGGGACCAGCTGCGCCGCTTCGCGACCGGAGAGCCCCTGCGCAACGTGGTCCTCACCACCCGCTGACGACCTCACGGGGCACCGGCGCGTCCCTCCTGGCGCGCCGGGTGGACGAGCGCGCACGCTGCGCCGACACTCAGTGAAGTCATCCGGATGCGCCGCGTGTTGGTGGCCACCGCACGCCGTTACGCAGCGTAGAGAAACCCTGTCGCTGAGTGACGAGACTGGTGTATCGTCCCGACTTGGGGGCTGCGTCGTATACGGGGCGGCGCTACCGGAGCGTTCAGGACTTCGAGGGGGGCGACGGGCGATGTACGGCCAATGGACCAAGATTCCGAGCAGCAATCCGATCGGCAATCCGGCGGACGATCCGACGCGGCGAAGGCACCGCCGACCACTCTCGCGCACTCCGGTCTCGTGTGCACCGAGACGCGCCCTGAGGCGTGCACCGAAGTGCCGTTCCCGAGGACGGAGCCGGCTGAAGCTGACAGGAGCGGCGCGGTGACGTCCCAGGGAGCCGTCCTGACGCGCCCGCCCGTCTCCCACGGCGGCACGGGACGGCTGCCCCAGGTGGTGCTCGTGCTGGCCAGCGGAGGCTATGCCACCGGCGCGGCGTTCGGCTGGGGGTCCCAGCAACTCGCTCGCGTCATGGGTGATTTCGGGTTGAGCTTCGCCGCGCTGCTCGCCGCGGTCTCCTGCTTCCTCCACGCCCGCACACGGGGCGTCCGGTTTCGTCCCGCCTGGATGCTGTTCGCGTTCTCCTCCGCCATGGCCTCGTGCGGAAACGCCGTCTGGGGCTGGTACGAGGTGGTGCTCGGCGTGGCGGTGCCGAGCCCGTCCCTGGCGGATGTCTTCTTCCTCTGCTTCGCGCCACCGGCCATCATCGGGCTGCTCGTCCTCGCCAAACGCCCGGTGACCCGGGCCGGCTGGGTCTGCCTCGCCCTGGACTCCTGGCTGATCGGCGGCTCCCTGCTCACGCTCTCCTGGAGCCTCGCGCTGGCGCACACCGCGCACACCCAGGGAGAGAGCGTCTCGGAGGCGGCGCTGTCGCTCGCCTATCCGCTACTCGACATCGTCCTGGTGAGCATGGTCCTCGCACTGCACTTCCGGCGGTCCAACGCCAGCCGCCCGGCCATCAACACCGCGATCGCGGCCCTCGCCCTGACCGTCCTGTGCGACGCCCTGTTCACCTCCCCGCTGCTGCGCGAGAGTTACCGCTCCGGCCAGCTGCTCGACGCCGGCTGGTTCGCCGGCTCGCTCCTGCTCGCCTACGCACCCTGGGGGGTGCGCAGAATGGAGGCCGGCGCGGCGCAGTCGTCGCGCGGACCACGGCCTCCCGGCCATCTCGCCTTCAGCCGTCCCGTCACGGGTTCCCTCGCGGCACTCACGCCCTATCTGGCCGCTGCCGTCTGCACCCTGGGGATCCTCTACAACGTGACCGAGGGGCGCCGCGTGGACCGGGTGGTGCTCATCACCGGCTGCACGGTCGTCCTGGCCCTCGTCGTCCGGCAGGGCATCATGCTGCTGGACAACATCGCCCTCACCCATGAGCTGGCCCAGAAGGAGAACCACTTCCGCTCCCTCGTCCAGGGCTCCAGCGATGTCATCATGATCGCCGCACCGACCGGCGTACTGCGCTACGTGAGCCCGGCCGCCGCGGGGGTGTACGGGCGCGACGCGGACGAGCTCATCGGCTCCGAGCTGTCCTCGCTGATCCATCCCCAGGACCTGGGGCGTGTGGTCCACGAGGTGCGCCGGTTTCTGGCGGCCCGCCAGGCCGACGAGCCCACGACCCGTATCGAATGCCGCTTCAGATCCGGTACCGGCCAGTGGCTGAACGTCGAGTCCACCGTCAACCGCCATGAGGGCGGACTGATCTTCAACAGCCGGGATGTCACGGAGCGGGTGCGCCTCCAGGCCCAGCTCCAGCACAACGCCGAACACGATCCGCTCACGGATCTGCCCAACCGCGCGCTCTTCACCGAGCGGGTGCGCCGGGCACTCGGCGGCCGCAGAGCCGGTGACCCGGGCACGGCCGTGCTCTTCATCGACCTGGACGGCTTCAAGGGGGTGAACGACCGCCTGGGCCACCAGGCGGGGGACGAGCTGCTCATCCAGGCCGCGCGCAGGCTCCAGGAGTCCGTGCGGGCGGGCGACACCGCGGCCAGGCTCGGGGGTGACGAGTTCGCCGCCCTCATCCTCGGCCACGGCACGCGCGACCTGTCCGCGCACCAGAAGCAGGTGCAGGAGATCGCCGACCGACTGCGTCAGACCCTCTCCCAGCCCTACCGCGTCGACGGCAACGAGGTACGGGTCGCCGCGTCCATCGGCGTCGCCTTCGCCGAGCCGGGCATCTCGGCCGGCAATCTGCTGCGCAACGCCGACCTGGCGATGTACCGCGCCAAGGCGGCGGGCAAGGACCGGGTCGAGCTGTACGCACCCCAGATGCAGGCCGACACCGGCCGCCGGGCGGAGCCGCCCAGCCGGACGCGGGGCGCTCTCCAGGGCGGCGAGTTCGTGCTGCTCCACCAGCCGGTGGTCAGCCTCGAGACCGGAGTGATCGCCTCCGTCGCCGCCCAGGCGCGCTGGAGATCAGCCCAGGGCATCCTCTTCACGCCCTCCGAGTTCCTCCGGCTGTCCGAGGAGGGTGGTGGCCGCACCGCCGGGCTCGGCCGCAGGCTGCTCGAGGAGGCCGTGGGGCAGGCCGCCGAGCGCAGCCGCCGCGGTCACGACGTGCCCGTCTGCGTCCGGCTGTCCGCGCGCCGACTGCTGGACCGGTCCATTCCGCTCGCCTCCATCGAGGCGCTGCTCACCCGCCACGGGCTCCCCTCGGGCGCGCTGGTGCTCGAACTCGCCGACAGTGACCCCCGGATCTCCTTCGACGACCTGGAGCAGCGTCTGGTGACGCTGCGCCGCCTCGGGATCCGGATCGCCCTGGACGGCTTCGGCAGCGGATACGCGGCGATCAACGCCCTGCGCCGGCTCCCCCTGGATGTCCTGAAACTCGATCGCGGGCTGGTCGAGGGAGTGGTGGAATCGGCCCGATTGCACAAGATCACGGCCGGGCTGCTGAGGATCGCCTGCGACCTCGGGATGGAGTCCGTGGCGGACGGCGTGGACGAGCCAGAGCAGGTGCTCGCCCTGCGCGCCATGGGCTGCACCCATGGTCAGGGCATGGCATTCTCGGGACCACTGGACGAGTACCGGCTCCGTCACGCACTGGTGCGCAGGGAGTATCCGGTGCCCGGGCCGGCCGTTCCGGGTGCCTGGCCCGTCCTCAGCGGGGGCTGCCTGCCGGTGGGGCACTCGGCGCCTCCTGGCTCCGACCTCGTCGGACGTCAGCCAATCCGCTCAAATAATGAGACGCCCGTCCCACCCACTTGACAGTGACCGTGCGCCGGGGAGAGGGTCAGTGCCATGCGCACCCGAATTCTCGTACTTGGAAAGCGCGTCGGCTAGCAGGCCCCTGCACAGGTCTGTTCAACGCACCGGCGCGCTCCCCTCGCTTGCCTCCCGGCACGAGGGGTTTTTTGTTGCACTGGCACGGCACCCAACCCCGCAAAATCCCCGCAAAAACCCTCAGCTTCGAGAAGAGAATGCCGATGACCGAGCAGGCCACCGGGGCCCACCATCCGCAGCCGCGAGCCCGTACCGGCGGACCGGGCGGACCGGCCTCCACCGCCGTAGAGCACGTCACGGGCGCGCAGTCCCTCATCCGCTCTCTCGAGGAAGTCGGGGCCGACACCGTCTTCGGTATCCCCGGCGGCGCCATCCTCCCCGCGTACGACCCGCTGATGGACTCCTCCCGGGTCCGCCACATCCTGGTCCGCCACGAGCAGGGCGCGGGTCATGCCGCGACGGGCTACGCGCAGGCCACCGGCAAGGTCGGCGTGTGCATGGCCACCTCAGGGCCGGGTGCCACCAACCTGGTCACCCCGATCGCCGACGCTCACATGGACTCCGTCCCGATGGTCGCGATCACCGGTCAGGTCGCCAGCAAGTCCATCGGCACGGACGCCTTCCAGGAGGCGGACATCTGCGGCATCACGATGCCGATCACCAAGCACAACTTCCTGGTCACCAAGGCCGAGGACATCCCGAGGACGATCGCCGAGGCCTTCCACATCGCCTCCACCGGCCGACCCGGCCCGGTCCTGGTCGACATCGCCAAGGACGCCCTCCAGGCACGGACCACCTTCAGCTGGCCCCCGCAGGCCGACCTGCCCGGCTACCGGCCCGTCACCAAGCCGCACGCCAAGCAGATCCGCGAGGCCGCCAGGCTGATCACCCAGGCCAAGCGTCCTGTCCTGTACGTCGGCGGCGGGGTCATCAAGGCCCGCGCCACCGCCGAGCTCAAGGTGCTCGCCGAGCTCACCAACGCCCCCGTCACCACCACCCTGATGGCGCTGGGCGCCTTCCCCGACAGCCACCCGCTGCACGTGGGAATGCCGGGCATGCACGGTGCGGTCACCGCCGTCACCGCGCTGCAGAAGGCCGACCTGATCGTCGCCCTCGGTGCCCGCTTCGACGACCGGGTCACCGGCAAGCTGGACAGCTTCGCCCCGTTCGCCAAGATCGTCCACGCCGATATCGACCCGGCCGAGATCGGCAAGAACCGCGCCGCCGACGTCCCGATCGTGGGTGACGCCCGCGAGGTCATCGCGGACCTCGTCCAGGCCGTCCAGGCGGAGCACAATGAGGGCCACGCCGGCGACTACACCGCCTGGTGGCAGGACCTCAACCGCTGGCGCGAGACGTATCCGCTCGGCTACGACCTGCCGGACGACGGCAGCCTCTCGCCGCAGCAGGTCATCCAGCGCATCGGCCAGCTCGCGCCGGAGGACACGATCTTCGCGGCGGGCGTCGGCCAGCACCAGATGTGGGCCGCCCACTTCATCGGCTACGAGAAGCCGGCGACCTGGCTGAACAGCGGTGGCGCGGGGACCATGGGCTACGCGGTCCCGGCGGCCATGGGCGCCAAGGCGGGTATGCCGGACCGCGCCGTCTGGGCGATCGACGGCGACGGCTGCTTCCAGATGACCAACCAGGAACTGGTCACCTGTGCGCTCAACGGCATCCCGATCAAGGTCGCGATCATCAACAACGGCGCGCTGGGCATGGTCCGCCAGTGGCAGACCCTGTTCTACAACCAGCGCTACTCGAGCACCGTGCTGCACGCTGACGAGACGGGCCACCACACCACCGGCTCCCAGCTCGGCGCGTCCACCACACCCCGCAAGGGCACCAGGATCCCGGACTTCGTCAAGCTGTCGGAGGCGATGGGCTGCGTCGCCCTGCGCTGTGAGGACCCGGCCGACCTGGACAAGGTCATCGCCGAGGCCAACGCGATCAACGACCGCCCGGTCGTCGTGGACTTCATCGTGCACGAGGACGCCATGGTGTGGCCGATGGTCGCCGCCGGCACCTCCAACGACGAGGTCATGGCCGCCCGCGGGGTCCGTCCGGACTTCGGCGACAACGAAGACGACTGAGCGACCAGCGAGAGTAGAGAGAGACACCAAGACCATGTCCAAGCACACGCTCTCCGTCCTGGTGGAGAACACACCGGGCATCCTCGCCAGGATCGCCGCGCTGTTCTCCCGCCGCGGCTTCAACATCGACTCGCTCGCCGTCGGCGTCACCGAGCACCCGGACATCTCCCGCATCACCATCGTGGTCAATGTGGAGGACCTCCCGCTGGAGCAGGTGACCAAGCAGCTGAACAAGCTGGTGAACGTGCTGAAGATCGTGGAGCTCGAGCCCAGCTCCGCCGTTCAGCGCGAGCTCGTCCTGGTGAAGGTCCGCGCCGACAACGAGACCCGCTCCCAGATCGTCGAGATCGTCCAGCTGTTCCGCGCCAAGACCGTGGACGTCTCGCCGGAGGCCGTCACCATCGAGGCCACCGGATCGAGTGACAAGCTGGAGGCCATGCTGAAGATGCTCGAGCAGTTCGGCATCAAGGAGCTCGTCCAGTCCGGGACGATCGCCATAGGGCGTGGCGCCCGGTCCATCACGGACCGCAGCCTGCGTGCCCTCGACCGCAGCGCGTAACCCTCCCGACCTGTCCGGACCGCGGCTGCGCCCGGATACCGAGACTCGAAGACCATCCTGCGCCTCGCCGCCGTACGGTGGACGCAACACCAGAACACCCAAGGAGAAACCCAGTGGCCGAGCTGTTCTACGACGACGACGCCGACCTGTCCATCATCCAGGGCCGCAAGGTCGCGGTCATCGGCTACGGCAGCCAGGGCCACGCCCACGCGCTGTCGCTCCGTGACTCTGGTGTGGACGTCCGCGTCGGTCTGCACGAGGGGTCCAAGTCCAAGGCCAAGGCCGAGGAGCAGGGCCTGCGCGTGGTGACGCCGTCGGAGGCCGCCGCCGAGGCCGACGTCATCATGATCCTTGTCCCGGACCCGATTCAGGCCCAGGTGTACGAGGAGTCCATCGCACCGAACCTGAAGGACGGCGACGCCCTGTTCTTCGGCCACGGTCTGAACATCCGCTTCGGCTTCATCAAGCCCCCGGCCGGGGTGGACGTCGCCATGGTCGCGCCGAAGGGCCCGGGCCACCTGGTGCGCCGGCAGTACGAGGAGGGTCGCGGCGTCCCCTGCATCGCCGCTGTCGAGCAGGACGCCTCCGGCGACGCCTTCGCCCTGGCGCTCTCCTACGCCAAGGGCATCGGCGGCACCCGCGCCGGCGTCATCAAGACCACCTTCACCGAGGAGACCGAGACCGACCTGTTCGGCGAGCAGGCCGTGCTCTGCGGCGGTACCGCCGCCCTGGTCAAGGCGGGCTTCGAGACCCTGGTCGAGGCCGGCTACCAGCCGGAGATCGCGTACTTCGAGTGCCTCCACGAGCTGAAGCTGATCGTGGACCTGATGTACGAGGGCGGCCTGGAGAAGATGCGCTGGTCGGTCTCCGAGACCGCCGAGTGGGGCGACTACGTCACCGGCCCGCGCATCATCACGGACCAGACCAAGGCCGAGATGAAGAAGGTCCTCACCGAGATCCAGGACGGCACCTTCGCCAAGAACTGGATGGACGAGTACCACGGCGGTCTGAAGAAGTACAACGAGTACAAGACCCAGGACGAGAACCACCTCCTGGAGACCACCGGCAAGGAGCTGCGCAAGCTCATGAGCTGGGTGGACAACGAGGAGGCGTGAGCCACCTGTGCGGCGGGTCCGGAAGGGCCCGCCGCATGACCGTGGGACCCCTCACTCAGGTCCAACACGGAGGGGTGATCCTTCCGTCAAGGCGGGAAACCATCACCCCACCACCACTAGAGTGGTCAACACATACGCGTCAGGTCAGGCCCACAGCGTCGTGCGTCTTCCACGCGGCTAGCCCCTCCACCGCCAGGCGGCCGTCGGGACGGCCGTCTTCTCCCGTGGTTCTCCCCAGCACGGGGTGCCACCAGGACCAGTGAGGACACACGTGAGCACTGCGCCTCGTAAACCCGTCGTACTCATCGCCGAAGAGCTGTCGCCCGCGACAGTGGACGCCCTCGGCCCGGATTTCGAGATCCGGCACTGCAACGGCGCGGACCGCGCCGAGCTGCTGCCCGCCATCGCCGACGTCGACGCGATCCTCGTCCGCTCCGCCACCAAGGTCGACGCCGAGGCCATCGCCGCCGCACGCAAGCTGAGGGTCATCGCCCGTGCCGGTGTCGGACTGGACAACGTGGACGTCTCCGCCGCCACCAAGGCCGGTGTGATGGTGGTCAACGCTCCGACCTCCAACATCATCACCGCCGCCGAGCTCGCCTGCGGTCTGATCGTCGCCACCGCGCGCCACATCCCGCAGGCCAACACCGCGCTGAAGAACGGTGAGTGGAAGCGCTCGAAGTACACCGGCGTCGAGCTCAGCGAGAAGACGCTCGGTGTCGTCGGTCTCGGCCGGATCGGTGTGCTCGTGGCCCAGCGGATGGCCGCCTTCGGTATGAAGGTCGTCGCCTTCGACCCCTACGTCCAGCCGGCGCGCGCCGCCCAGATGGGTGTCAAGCTGCTGACGCTCGACGAGTTGCTCGAGGCGTCGGACTTCATCACCGTCCACCTCCCGAAGACCCCGGAGACGCTCGGGCTGATCGGCGACGAGGCGCTGCACAAGGTCAAGCCGACCGTCCGCATCGTCAACGCCGCACGCGGCGGGATCGTCGACGAGGAGGCGCTGGCCAGCGCCCTCAAGGAGGGCCGGGTCGCGGGCGCGGGCCTCGATGTGTACGCGAAGGAGCCCTGCACGGACTCCCCGCTGTTCCAGTTCGACCAGGTCGTCTGCACCCCGCACCTCGGCGCGTCCACGGACGAGGCCCAGGAGAAGGCCGGGATCTCCGTCGCCAAGTCGGTGCGGCTCGCCCTCGCCGGTGAGCTGGTGCCGGACGCGGTCAACGTCCAGGGTGGTGTGATCGCCGAGGACGTGCGCCCGGGACTCCCGCTCGCCGAGAAGCTCGGCCGGATCTTCACCGCGCTGGCGGGCGAGGTGGCGGTCAGGCTGGACGTCGAGGTGTACGGCGAGATCACCCAGCACGATGTGAAGGTGCTCGAACTGTCGGCGCTCAAGGGCGTGTTCGAGGACGTGGTGGACGAGACCGTCTCGTATGTGAACGCACCGTTGTTCGCCCAGGAGCGCGGGGTCGAAGTCCGTCTCACCACGAGCTCCGAGTCCCCGGACCACCGCAATGTGGTCACCGTGCGCGGCACGCTTGCCGACGGCGAGGAGATCGCGGTCTCCGGCACCCTGGCCGGTCCCAAGCACCTCCAGAAGATCGTGGCCGTCGGTGAGTACGACATCGATCTGGCCCTGGCCGACCACATGGTCGTGGCGCGCTACGAGGACCGTCCGGGCGTCGTCGGCACCGTCGGACGGATCCTCGGCGAGGCGGGGCTCAACATCGCGGGCATGCAGGTCGCGCGGCAGTCGGAGGGTGGCGAGGCGCTGGTCGTCCTCACCGTCGACGACACCGTCCCGCCGCATGTGCTGACCGAGATCGCCGAGGAGATCGGCGCCACCTCGGCCCGCTCGGTCAATCTGGTCGACTGACAGGGCAACCGCACTGCGCGCACCCGCCGCCATTCCCGCGGCGGGTGCGCTGCGTTCGCGACGGGTCAGGGGATCCGCTCCAGGCAGGCGGAGCCGTACTGGGAGTCGTAGGTCAGGTAGTGGCCCGCGGGGCATCCGTCGCCGGGCCGGTCCAGCACCCGGGACACCTTGTACTCCGCTTCCGAGGTGCCGCAGTCGGCGGTGCGCAGGCTCAGTTCGGGCCACTCGGCCGCGTTGCGCACACAGTCGCCGACCGACAGCTGCGTCGGCCTTTCGCCACCGATCACCAGGGACAGCGTCACCAGCGCGGTGATCGCGGCCGGTATGAGTGCCATCAGCACCAGGAACACCAGCGCTACCGGGCGGCGCGGCAGTGACTTACCCGGGTCGAGCGGCGGGCGGAAGCCGCCGGACGGGGCGGGGAGCTTGCGCAGGCTCGACCACGGCGCCAGGTTCGTCAGCAGGGTGAAGGGAGTGATCACCGCGGACAGCGGTCCCCACCAGCCCTGCCACAGCGTGTTCGCCGACATCTCGCGGACCGCGGAGAGCCCGCAGTCGCGGCAGAACGGTCCGTTGAGGCTCAGGAACCGCATGATGACGAGGAAGCCCTGGTGCCCCCGCACGGTGGCGCGAACGGCGGGCATCCCCCCGCAGACCCGGCAGCCCGTCCCGGCGGGATGCGGGCCGGGCTGCGGCCCGACGTAGGGTGCCGGTGGGTGGGGTGCGCCGCCATACGTGGCGCCCGGCGGCGGCGCGTAGGGCCCCGGTTGGTGCGGCGACGTGTGGTACGGGTTGCCGGGCTGGGGCCCGTACGCTCCTGGCTGTCCGGCCGTGTACGGGTTGGCGGGCTGCTGAGGCTGCCAGCCGTGCGCGTGGGAGTGCGCGTCGGCGTTCTGCGGTGGTGGCGGGGTTGCCACGGAGATCCCCCTGTTTTGCGGTGGTCATGACACGATGACCGGAAACCCTAATGCCTTTGGACGCATCACGAATGCCGGCTCACCAGTGCGGCACGTCAGCGCTGGAGCCTGGCCGACTTGAGTGCCATGTGCAGCAGCAGCCGGTCCTCGCCCTCGTCCAGATCGAGCCCGGTCAACTGCTCGACCCGGGAGAGCCGGTAGTAGAGCGTCTGACGGTGGATACCGAGCTCCGAGGCCGCGCGCCCCGCCTGCCCCGCGCAGTCCAGGAACACCTCGGCCGTACGCACCAGTTCCGCGTGTGCGGGCATGAGCAGGGGGCTCGCCGCCGGGTCGGGGGCATCGGTCCGTGGCAGGGCGGTGAGCAGGCGGTAGGGACCGATGGCGGACCAGTCGGCGACCGGGCCGAGCCGGGGCTGGGCGTGAGCGGCGCGTGCCGCGGAGCAGGCCTCGCGCCAGGAGAGGCGGAGCTCGCCGAGGCCGCGGCGGGGGAGTGCGACCCCCGCGCTGCCGCCGAGCCGGCCGGCCGCCGAGTGGGCCGGGCCGGGGGCGTCCGGTGAGCGCAGCCGCAGCAGCGCGGCGAGTGCCTGGGGCGTGCGGACCTGGCCGGCGGGTGAGTCGTCCGGCTGACCGCCGCCGCGCGGGCTCGTCCAGGGCCAGGGCATCAGGCACAGTGCGGAGGCGCCGGGGATGGTACGTACGGAGGGGGCATCCGGTGTGGTCCACGGCGCCACGCACACCACCGTGTGCAGGCCCTCCGCGTCCGGGCCGAGGGCGGTGCGGAGGGTGGCGAGGGCCAGGTCGTACTGCCAGTCGCGGTCCGCCGTCAGTGCCGCGCGCAGCTCCCGCGACAGGTCCGAACCGGCCCGCTCCTCGTCCGCGAGCAGCACCCCGATCCGCTCCGTCACCTCCATGGCAGCGGCCAGCCGGTCCTGCGCGGGCCCCGGCTCCGCGTCCAGCAGCCAGACATACCCGAGTACCACCCCGCGATGGCGGACGGGCAGACAGAGCCGGTCGCGGAACACCCCCGCCTCAGGGGCAGCCGGAATCCGCACCGGCCCCGTCGCCCGGGCGATGCCGAATCCCTCGAACCATGAGCGGACGGCCGGGGTGGACTTCCTGGTCAGGATCGAGCGCGTACGGACCGGGTCCATCGCGCTGTCGTCCTCGCTGTCGTGCGCGCCGAAGGCGATCAGTCCGAAGTCGCGGTTCTCCAGGGTGGCGGGGACGCCCAGCAGGGCCGAGATCTCGTCCACCAGCTCTTGGTAATCGCCCTTCACCCGGACATTCTCGCACCGCACGACGCACGCTTCAGACAAATGTCTGAAGTACGGGACACGGATGCGTGACAGCTGTCGATGGCCCGCTGTCGGAGCGATATTTAGGTTTCACGGTGGTTCCCCGTGCCGTTCCGGACCGTCCGGTTCCGGCCGTCTTCGACCCCCGTTCCGTGGAGGTGCCCGTGCTGGGTCCCGTGATCCTCGCCGCGTCACGCAGCGACAAGATGCGCCGTCTGGTGTCCGCGGCCCCGGTGACCAAGCCCGTGGTCAACCGGTTCATCCCCGGAGAGACGGTCGACGAGGTCATCCCGATCGTCGCGGACCTGACGAGCCGCGGACTCGAGGTCACCCTGGACGTGGTCGGTGAGGACATCACCAACCGCGAGCAGGCCGCCGCCGCCCGCGACGCCTATCTGGAGCTGATCGGGCGCCTGGAGGCACTGGAGCTCGGCGCCAGGGCCGAGATGTCCGTGAAGCTGTCGATGTTCGGCCAGTCCCTCGAGGGCGGCCATGAACTGGCGCTGGCCAATGTGCGCCCGGTCGTCGAGGCCGCCGCGGCGATCGGCACCACGGTCACGCTCGACGCCGAGGACCACACCACCCTCGACTCGATGTTCGCGATTCACGAGGAACTGCGGAAGGACTTCCCGCAGACCGGCTGCGTCATCCAGGCCTATCTGTTCCGCACCGAGGCCGACGCCCGCCGGCTCGCCGCCAGCGGGAGCCGGGTGCGGATCGTGAAGGGCGCCTACAAGGAGCCCGCGTCGGTCGCGTACCTGGACAAGGGCGAGATCGACAAGGCCTATGTCCGCATCCTGAAGATTCTGATGGAGGGACAGGGGTATCCGATGATCGGGTCCCACGACCCCCGGCTGATCTCCATCGCACAGGAGCTCGCGCGGCGCGCCGGGCGCAAGATGGACGAGTACGAGTTCCAGATGCTGTACGGCATCCGCAGCGACGAGCACCTCCGCCTGGCGGCCGAGGGCCACCGGATGCGCGTCTACACGGCGTACGGCACCGACTGGTACGGCTATTTCATGCGCCGTCTGGCCGAGAAGCCGGCCAACCTGCTGTTCTTCGTGCGTTCGATGATCACCAAGAACTGACCGAGAACCCAGAACCGACTCCAGGGCCCCAGGACCGAGCCCTCCCACCCCTCTCAAAAGGAGCAACGGAACTCATGGACGCTGTGACCCAGGTCCCCGCCCCGGTCAACGAGCCGATCCAGGGCTACGCCCCCGGTTCGCCCGAGCGCGCCCGCCTCGAGACCAAGCTCAAGGAGCTGGCCGAGAACCCGATCGACCTCCCGATGACCATCAACGGCGTGCAGCGGATGGGTGGCGGCGAGGAGTTCAAGGTCGTCCAGCCGCACAACCACCAGGCCGTCATCGGCACCTTCCACGGTGCCACCCAGCAGGACGCGCAGGACGCGATCGACGCCGCCCTCGCCGCCGCCCCGGCGTGGCGCGCGCTGTCCTTCGACGACCGCGCAGCGATCATCCTGCGTGCCGCCGAGCTGCTGGCGGGCCCCTGGCGCGAGACGATGGCCGCCTCGACCATGCTCGGCCAGTCGAAGACCGCCCAGCAGGCCGAGATCGACACCCCCTGCGAGCTGGTCGACTTCTGGCGGTTCAACGTCGCCTATGCCCGCCAGATCCTGGCCGAGCAGCCCCCGGCCAACTCCCCGGGTGTGTGGAACCGTCTGGACCACCGCCCGCTGGAGGGTTTCGTCTACGCGATCACCCCCTTCAACTTCACGGCGATCGCGGGCAACCTGCCCACCGCCCCCGCCCTGATGGGCAACGTGGTGGTCTGGAAGCCGTCCCCGACGCAGACCCACGCCGCCGTGCTGCTGATGCGGCTGCTGGAGGAGGCCGGTCTGCCCAAGGGCGTGATCAACCTGGTGACGGGCGACGGCGTCGCCGTGTCCGAGGTGGCCCTCAACCACCCGGACCTCGCCGGTATCCACTTCACCGGCTCGACCAGGACCTTCCAGCACCTGTGGAAGACGGTCGGCAACAACATCGAGAAGTACCGCTCCTACCCGCGCATCGTCGGTGAGACGGGCGGCAAGGACTTCGTCGTCGCCCACCCGAGCGCCGACCGTGCCGTCCTGAAGACCGCGCTGACCCGCGGTTCCTTCGAGTTCCAGGGCCAGAAGTGCTCCGCGTCCTCGCGTGCGTACATCCCGGCCTCCGTCTGGAACTCGGGCTTCAAGGAGGAGTTCGCCGCCGAGGTCGACGCCATCAAGATGGGTGATGTCACCGACCTGACCAACTTCATCGGCGCCGTCATCGACGAGCGCGCCTTCGCCAAGAACAAGGCCGCGATCGACCGTGCCAAGGCTGATCCGAGCTGCACGATCGTCGCGGGCGGTACCTACGACGACTCGGTCGGCTACTTCGTCCGCCCGACCGTCATCGAGTGCACCGACGCCGAGAACGAGGTCTTCACGACCGAGTACTTCGGCCCGATCCTCGCCGTGCACGTCTACGAGGACGAGAAGTACGACGAGATGCTGGCGCAGATGGAGTCGGTGTCGGCGTACGCGCTGACGGGCTCGATCATCGCCGGTGACCGTGCCGCCGCGGCCGAGGCGATGGAGAAGCTCCGCTACGCCGCGGGCAACTTCTACATCAACGACAAGTCGACCGGTGCCGTCGTCGGCCAGCAGCCCTTCGGCGGCGGCCGTGCCTCCGGTACGAACGACAAGGCCGGTGCCCCGCAGAACCTGATGCGCTGGACGCTGACCCGCGCGATCAAGGAGACGCTGGTCGCACCGACGGACTACACCTACCCGCACATGGGCTGACGCCCACGTGTGGCCCTGCGGGGCCGCCCATGAACCCCGCCCTCGGCCGGTCTCCCCCCGTACCGGCCGGGGGCGGCTCACGTTCACCGGGCTTAGGCTGCTGGGGAAGGCAGGGGGGCGACGCCGAGGAGGCTCACCATGCCCGGTTCGACGACTCTCGGCCCCGGCCACGGGGTCGACGCGATCGACCACGCCGATGCCCGGCGGCTCGCGTCCGTCATGAGGGACCTGCACCGGCTGCTGGACGAGGCCGGGCCGCACCGGCTCACGGATCCGCAGGTCGCTGCGCTGTGCGGTGCGCAGGCACAGAGCCGCGACGAGTTCACCGGCTGGGTGGGGCGGATGGCCGCGTATCTGGAGAAGGTCACCTCGACCTAGGCAGCGCAACCTGGGCGCCGCAACCCGGTCACCACACGCGGTCAGGGCAATGGGGTCACCGCTGCCCGGTCATGGCCGAGCACCCGCTTCAGGAAGTCGTCGATCAGCGCCGCGATCTCGGGCGTGTGCGTCTCGAGGGCGAAGTGCCCGGTCGGCAGAAGGTGCACCTCGGCGTCCGGGAGGTCCCGGCGGTACGCCTCGGCCCCGGCCGGTACGAACACGGCGTCGTTCGCGCCCCAGACCGCGAGCAGCGGCACCTGGCTTTCGCGGAAGTACGCGTGGAGGTCGGGGTAGAGGGCGATGTTGGAGCCGTAGTCTCCCATCAGGTCGAGCTGGATGGCGTCCTGGCCTTCGCGGGCCATGAGCGCGGCGTCATGGTGGTAGGAGTCCGGGCTGACCAGGGACAGCAGCTCGGCGGGGACGCCGTGGAGGTACTGCCAGGTGATGCCGTCGAGTGAGCGGATCGCGCGGACCGCCTCCTCGGTCTCGGCGGTCCGGTTGGCGATCATGGCCAGCACCGGCGCCCAGGCTTCGGCGCCGAGCCCCTCCTCGTAGGCGTTTCCGTTCTGGGTGATGATCGCGGTGACGCGCTCGGGGTGGCGCAGGGCGAGCCGCAGCCCGATCGGGGCGCCGTAGTCCTGGATGTAGAGCGCGAACCGGGTGAGTCCCAGCTGTTCGGTGAACTCGTCCGTGAGGGACGCGAGCCGCTCGAAGGTGTAGCCGAAGGCGTCGGCCGGGGGAGTGGCCGAGCGGCCGAAGCCGAGGTGGTCGGGGGCGATGACCCGATAGCGGTCGGCGAGCAGCGGGATCAGCTCGCGGAACATGTGGGAGCTGGTGGGGAACCCGTGCAGCAGGAGCAGCACGGGGGCGTCCGCAGGGCCGGCCTCCCGGTAGAAGATCGCGTGACCCTGGACGGTGGTCGTGCGGTAATGAATCCGGTGGGCGGCCATGGCTAACCCCTCACATGATGTGGACTGGTTACGGATAGAGGAGACCAAGGCTCCGTCTAACCTGTCAATCGAATTTAGAAGGTTAGAGCGTCACTGGGGGTGCCAGGCGTGCACGAGCAGTTCGAACTGCTGCCCGGGGAGGGGGTCGTCATGCCGCGCGATGCGGGCGTTCTGCGCTTCGGCATGTCCGAGCGGGAGGCCCAGTGGGTGGTCGCCGCCCTCTGCGATGTGCGCGAGACCTGGGTCTGCGGGGCCCGCTGGGCGTTCGGTGCGGTCCTGCATGACATCGGCCTTCTGGTGTGCGGAGCGATCGAGGGGCCGCTGCGTGGCCGCGCGGAATCCATCCTGTTCGAACGGCTCGGCGTACGCCCGGAGAGACCGTCCGGGGTCCCGGTCGTGCTGGACGGTGTGGACCTGTTCGGGTATCCGGGAGAAGAGGTGGCCGAAGCCCTCGGTGCTTCCGTGGTTCCCGGTGTCCGGCTGGATCGCGGGACCGGGCGCCGCGATGGAGTCCGGCGGGCTCCCGGATACCTGCGCGGCGTCAGTCTGTCGGCGTGGGCCTCTGGGGGGCTGCGGTGACCTGCGGTGATGCTTCCGGTGAAGCGGTCCCGAAGGGCTCCGCTCCGAAAGGGCGTCTCAGATAGTAGGAAGTCCGACTAGTTGTAGAGACACGGCGCCCCCGCTCCCTTACTTTTGTAGGAGCCGAACGTCTCGCTAGATCCAGCGAATGGCGGTCGCGAGCCGGTGCCCCGATGCAGGCAACCCCTGCGGCCCGCTCCCCGCCCCTTCCGGCCCCTCGTAGACACGCCATGCGGTTCCGTATGGCTCTTGATCTCAAGGAGTCGATCACCATGTCCGAGACGAACATCCGCCGCCGTGTCCGCCACACCCCGCGTGTGAGCGACGCCGACCGCAAGAACGCCGCCGCCGCCCTCCAGCGCGCCCTGGACCGCCGGGACAACGGCGGCTCCACCGGCCACTGAGACGCCTACTGAGACCACGTCAGGAGACGTCCGGATGCAGGCCGGAGCGATGCCCTCCGCAAATTCTGCGTCCGCATGATGGACAAGGCGTGTCATGAGCTGGGACGGGGAGTACGGTGCCGTTATGTCTCGCAGCCTCAATCTCGCAGTGATTCCCGGTGACGGCATCGGCCAGGAGGTCGTTTCCCAGGGCCTCAAGGTCCTCGCGGCCGTGCTCCCTGAGGACGTGAAGCTGGAGACCAGGGAGTACGACCTCGGAGCCCAGCGCTGGCACCGCACCGGGGACACCCTCCCCGACGCGGAGCTCGAAGCGCTGAAGCAGCACGACGCGATCCTGCTCGGCGCGGTCGGCGACCCGTCGGTGCCGTCCGGGGTGCTGGAGCGCGGGCTGCTGCTCAAGCTCCGTTTCGCCTTCGACCACTTCGTCAACTTGCGTCCGTCGAAGCTCTTCCCGAACACGGCGACCCCGCTCGCCGGTTCCCCCGACATCGACTTCGTGGTGGTCCGCGAGGGTACCGAGGGCCCGTACACCGGCAACGGCGGCTCCCTGCGCACCGGTACGCCCGCCGAGGTCGCCACCGAGGTCAGCGTCAACACCGCGTACGGCGTCGAACGGGTGGTCCGTGACGCGTTCGAGCGTGCGGGGGCGCGCCCCCGCAAGAAGCTGACGCTGGTGCACAAGAACAACGTCCTGGTCCACGCCGGCCACATGTGGACGAAGATCTTCAACCGGGTCGCCCAGGAGTACCCCGAGGTCACCACCGACTATCTGCACGTCGACGCCGCGACGATCTTCCTCGTCACCCAGCCGCAGCGCTTCGACGTGATCGTGACCGACAACCTCTTCGGTGACATCCTCACCGACCTCGCCGCCGCCGTGACCGGTGGTATCGGCCTGGCCGCGTCCGGCAACATCAACCCGACCGGCGCTTTCCCGTCCATGTTCGAGCCCGTGCACGGCTCCGCGCCGGACATCGCGGGCCAGGGCAAGGCCGACCCGACGGCCACGGTCCTGTCCGTCGCCCTCCTCCTGCGCCACCTCGGCTACGAGAACGAGGCCGTCCGCATCGAGGAAGCCGTCGCCGCCGACCTGGCGGAACGGGACGGAACCGCACGCACCACCGACGAGATCGGCGACGCGCTCGCCGTACGAGTAGCGGACTGACCCGTCGACTTCCGATATTCCGAAGCCGCCGGGTCACGCGACCCGGCGGCTTCTCCTGTGCGGCCTCCGGGTGCCACCATCAACCCATGGGCCGCACGCACACCGCTCCGTCCCGCGCTCACGCGCCCTGCGATAATCGGGCGTGGGGCCGCACGGTGCGGGGATGCTCGGACGTCCGAGTACCGGTACCAGCAGTAACGGGCAGTACCGGAACAGCGGATGTTCCGGGCAGACGTGCAGGCGGTCCGTCACACACAAAAGGTGAAGGACACGCAGACATGACGACCATCCCGATCGAGCTCAAGCCCTCATCGAGTCCCCTGTCGGCCGCGGAGCGCGAGGCGATCCTGGCCAACCCCGGATTCGGCCGCCACTTCACCGACCACATGGTGACGATCAAGTGGACGGAGGGCCGTGGCTGGCACGACGCCCAGCTCACGCCGTACGCCCCGCTCTCGATCGACCCGGCGAACATGACCCTGCACTACGCTCAGGAGATCTTCGAGGGGCTGAAGGCCTACCGCAAGCCCGATGGCTCGGTCGCCCTCTTCCGCCCCGACGCCAACGCCCGGCGCTTCCAGAGCTCGGCCTCCCGGATGGCCATGCCCGAGCTGCCTGTCGAGACCTTTATCGACGCCTGTGACGCCCTCGTCCAGCAGGACATCGACTGGGTCCCGGCGCACGGCGGCGAGGACTCGCTCTATCTGCGCCCGTTCATGATCGCGAACGAGGTCGGCCTGGGTGTGCGCCCCGCCAACGAGTACCTCTTCATCGTCATCGCCTCGCCGGCCGGCGCGTACTTCCCCGGTGGGGTCAAGCCCGTCTCGATCTGGGTCTCCGAGGATCGGGTCCGCGCCGTCCCGGGCGGCATCGGCGACGCCAAGACCGGCGGCAACTACGCCGCGTCCCTGCTCGCCCAGGCCGAAGCGGCCGAGCACGGCTGCCCCCAGGTCGCCTACCTCGACGCCGTCGAACACCGCTGGGTCGAGGAACTGGGCGGTATGAACCTGTACTTCGTGTACGAGGACAAGATCGTCACCCCGGAGCTCACGGGCTCCCTTCTGCCGGGCATCACCCGTGACTCCCTGCTCAAGCTCGCCCGCGACCTCGGTCATGCGTCCGAGGAAGGCCGGATCTCCATCGAGGACTGGCGGCGCGACAGCGAGAACGGCACGCTCCGGGAGGTCTTCGCCTGCGGTACGGCGGCGGTCATCACCCCGGTCGGCCGGGTCAAGTCCGCCGGTGGCGAGTGGACGCACGGGGACGGACAGCCCGGCAAGATCACGATGGAGCTGCGCAAGGCACTCCTCGCCATCCAGACCGGTGCCGCGGAGGACCCGCACGGCTGGGTGCACACCCTCGGCTGAGGTGTGAACCGCTGACGAGGGTGCACACCCTCGGCTGAGGTGTGAACCGCTGACGTGCCAGGCCGTGACAGGCCTGGCGAAAGGCCCCGGCGTGGACACGCTGGGGCCTTCGCCGTCAGAGGTGGCCGCGTGCCACGCCGGCGCCCGTATCGTGAGACCCGTGTCCATGGCGGCGCCTGTTTGTGGCACACTGCCAAGGTGCTCGCATTCGCCATGATTATCGGCAGCAGCGCGCCGGTCCGCAGTGATCACTGACCAGGGCGGCAACCCCCGCGGCAGTGGCACCGTGCCCCAGACCCGCGCGCAGACCTCTCGCACCAGCGAGAGGTTTTTTCGTTTTCCAGCCACACCCCGGCCGAAGGCGGGAAGCGCGCGACGATGGAGCAAGTGGAGCCAGAAGTTCCGGAGCCACTCTTCCGACAGGAGTCACCACCGCCATGACCACGACAGGCAACAGCCTCGATTCCAGGCCCGATGACAGCTTCCATGTCTTCGACACCACCCTGCGGGACGGCGCCCAGCGCGAGGGAATCAACCTGACGGTCGCGGACAAGCTGACCATCGCCCGCCACCTGGACGAGTTCGGTGTGGGCTTCATCGAGGGCGGATGGCCGGGCGCCAACCCGAGGGACACGGAGTTCTTCGCCCGGGCACGTGAAGAGATCGAGTTCAGACACGCCCAGCTGGTGGCCTTCGGCGCCACCCGCCGCGCTGGAGGATCCGCTGCCGAGGACCCGCAGGTCAAGGGGCTCCTCGACTCCGGCGCTCCGGTCATCACGCTGGTCGCCAAGTCCCACGACCGCCATGTCGAGCTCGCCCTGCGCACCACTCTGGACGAGAACGTCGCGATGGTCCGCGACACCGTCTCGTATCTCAAGGAGCAGGGCCGCCGGGTGTTCGTGGACTGCGAGCACTTCTTCGACGGCTACAAGGCCAATCCGCAGTACGCCAAGGCCGTGGTCCGTGCCGCGGCGGAGGCGGGCGCCGATGTGGTGATCCTCTGTGACACCAACGGCGGCATGCTGCCCGCCCAGGTCCAGGCCGTGGTCGCCACCGTGCTCGCGGACACAGGCGCCCGGCTCGGCATCCACGCCCAGGACGACACGGGCTGCGCGGTCGCCAACACCCTGGCCGCCGTGGACGCGGGCGCCACCCATGTCCAGTGCACCGCCAACGGCTACGGCGAGCGCGTCGGCAACGCCAACCTCTTCCCGGTCGTCGCCGCGCTGGAGCTGAAGTACGGCAAGCGCGTGCTGCCCGACGGCGCGCTCCAGGAGATGACCCGGATCTCGCACGCCATCGCCGAAGTCGTCAATCTGACTCCCTCCACGCATCAGCCGTACGTGGGCGTCTCCGCCTTCGCGCACAAGGCGGGCCTGCACGCCTCGGCCATCAAGGTCGATCCGGACCTCTACCAGCACATCGACCCCGAGCGGGTCGGCAACACCATGCGGATGCTTGTCTCGGACATGGCCGGCCGGGCCTCCATCGAGCTCAAGGGCAAGGAGCTCGGCGTCGACCTGGGCGGCGACCGCGAGCTGCTCGGCCGGGTCGTGGAACGCGTCAAGGAGCGCGAACTGCGGGGCTACACCTACGAGGCGGCCGACGCCTCCTTCGAGCTGCTGCTGCGCCAGGAGCTGCGCGGTGAGGAAGTGGGCAAGCCGCGCACCTACTTCCGCACGGAGTCATGGCGGGCGATCGTCGAGGACCGCCCCGACGGCACGCACGCCAACGAAGCCACCGTCAAGCTCTGGGCCAAGGGCGAGCGGATCGTCGCGACAGCGGAGGGGAACGGCCCGGTCAACGCCCTGGACCGGGCGATGCGGGTGGGACTGGAGCGCATCTACCCCCAGCTCGCCAAGCTGGAGCTGGTCGACTACAAGGTCCGCATCCTCGAGGGTCGCCATGGCACGGACTCCACGACCCGGGTGCTCGTCACGACCAGTGACGGCAGAGGCGAGTGGTCAACGGTGGGGGTCGCCGACAACGTGATCGCGGCGTCGTGGCAGGCGCTGGAGGATGCGTACACCTACGGGCTGCTGAAGGCGGGAGTGGAGCCCGCGGAGTAGGAAGGCGGCCATGCTCCGGGAGAAGGAGTCAGAAGAGATGGTCAAAATGTCGTAAATTGTCCCGACCGGGGTAGCGTCGGACTATGAGGACCAGGCCGTCCACACTCCTGTCGGCGCTGTCGGCTCTCCCGGGGCTGGCACTCGTGCTGCTGCTCGCCCTGATCCTGGCCCCGGCCCCGGCTTTCAGCGCGAGCGCCGGGGCCACGGGTGTCTCCGGCGCGGCCCAGGCGCTCAAGCAAGGGCCCGTCTACGTCGATCCCGGGGCCAGGTCCCAGCTCTCCGCGGCCGAGGAGAAGGCGCTCGAGCAGAAGATCAAGGACGCGGACAAGCCCGTCTTCGTCGCTGTGCTGCCCCAGAGCTCCGCTTTCCCGGCGGACCGCGTGCTGGGTGAGCTGCGAGCCGCGACCGGGATCGCCGGGCTGTACGGAGTCCGTCTTGGTGACGGCTTCAACGCGGGCGCGGACCGCGCGGTGATGCCCAGAGACGAAGTGCGGACCATCGTGGCCGGAGTGAAGACCCCCGGCGTCGACGCCGCCACCGAGCTCAACAACTTCGTCGACCAGGCGCTGCCCGCCGTACGCGGGTCCGCCCCGGACTCCTGGAACGGGGGAGGCGCGGGCAGGAGCTCAGCGGGCGCGCTCATCGCCATCGCCACGGTCCTTGTCCTGGGCGCCGCCGGCACCTATGGCTTCGTCCGCAGCCGCCGCCGCAGGCGCGCAGCAGAGGAACGGGCCGCGCTCGAGAAGCTGCGGGTGGTCGTGGACGAGGACATCACGGCGTACGGCGAGGAGCTGGACCGGCTTGACTTCCGCCCGTCCGAGCCGGGCGCCGATGACGCGATGCGCGCCGACTACGAGCGCGCCCTCGACGCGTACGAGAAGGCCAAGTCCGCCATGGCCGCGGCCACCCGCCCGCACGATGTCCGCCCGGTCACCGAGGCTCTGGAGGAAGGCCGCTTCGCGCTCGCCGTCCTCGCGGCACGCCGCGAGAGCCGCCCGCTTCCCGAGCGCCGCGCCCCGTGCTTCTTCGACCCGCGGCACGGCCCGTCCACGACCGACGTGATGTGGGCACCCGCCGCCATGGGCGCCGCACGCCAGGTCCCGGTCTGCGCCGCCGACGCGGCCCGGCTGGCGGATGGTGCGGACCCGATGGCCCGGCAGGTCGCGACGGACGCCGGCTCCCGTCCCTACTGGGAGGCCGGCCCGGCGTACGGCCCCTGGGCGGGCGGCTACTTCGGCGGCGGCATTCTGCCGGGGCTGCTGGCGGGAACGCTCCTCGGCAGCGCGCTGTCCACCCCGGCCTACGCGGCCGAGTACGGCGGTGAGGATTTCGGCGGCGACTTCTCGGGTGGGGACTTCGGCTCGTCCGACGGCGGCTTTGACGGCGGCGGATTCGGCGGCGGTGGCGACTGGGGCGGCGGCGGCGGCTTCGACTCGGGCGGGGGCTTCTGACGGCGCGCCGAGTGCCCGCCCAGGCCCGGTAGGCCTTCGTACCGCCGAGCGCCCGCCCCTCCGCAGGTGGGCGGAGTGGCGGGCGCGCTCGTGGACTGCGGGGCCGGGGCCACGGGGTACAGGGGTCAGGCAGCGGCCTTGACGGCGGAGATGTCGAAGTTCAGCTTCACCTTGTCGCTGACCATGACGCCGCCGGTCTCCAGAGCCGCGTTCCAGGTCAGACCCCAGTCGGAGCGCAGGATTTCCGCGCTGCCCTCGAAGCCGACCCGCTCGGCGCCGTAGACGTCGGTCGCCGCGCCGTTGAACTCCAGGTCGATGGAGAGCGGGCGGGTGACGTCCTTGATGGTGAGGTCACCGGTGATCCGGTACCTGTCGCCGCCGAGCTGCTCGGCCTGGGTGGAGCGGAAGCTCATCAGCGGGAACTGCTCGGCGTCGAAGAAGTCGCCGCTGCGCAGGTGGTTGTCGCGGTCCCCGATGCCGGTGTCGATGCTCGCGATCTTGATGTCGATCGTGGCGGTGGAGGCCGCGGGGTCGGAACCGTCCAGCTTCAGGCTGCCCTCGTGCTCACCGAAGCTGCCGCGGACATTCGTGACCATCGCGTGGCGCACGGTGAAGCCGATGCTGCTGTGAGCCGGGTCGATGGCGTAGTCGCCGCTCAGTGCGGCGAGCGCCGGGTCCACCTCGCGGACGGCGGTGGCGGTGGTGGCGTTGCCCAGGTCGTTGCTCTTGCGGTTGAACAGGCCCATGGTGTGCTCCTCGGGGGATGTGATGGCCGGTGGCTGAGCGACCGTGCCGGCCACTCGTTGAAGCTTCAACAAGAACCACCATAAGACCATTCCGTTCAATGTTCAACATTCACGGGAGTGTGGATTCTCGTGCCACTGCCGATTGGGCCCCGGCCCGGCCGTGGGGCCGATCCGGTGAATGCGGGCCACGCCCGCGTTCTTCCGCCCAGCGCCTCCCGGCTGCTCTCGCCACCGTCGCCGCCGATCCGGGCCGTCTGGAGATCCCCGACAACCTGCGGGACGCCGGGCCGGGTGTGGGGTCTTTCGGCGTGGAGTGACCAACGGCTGACAGGGGGGTGACGTCTTTGTCGAACCCCGACAATCCTGGACGGCACTCTCCTGGCACTTGGGCTGCCCTGCCGGATGGTTCTGTCCGGGGGTGACAGGAGAACGGTCGTGAGACTGTACGGAGTCAACGGCAGGATTTTGTTGTCCGGGTCCGTAGGGTCAGTACATGACCGTTTTGGACGAGACCGCCGAAGCGCCCACAGACGCACGTGGGCGTGTGGCCGAGCTGCACGCCCTTCGCGAAGAGGCCCGGCGTGGCCCGAGTGAGCGTGCCACCGAGGCGCAGCACGCCAAGGGCAAGCTGACCGCGCGCGAGCGGATCGAGCTGCTGCTGGACGCGGGCTCGTTCCGGGAAGTCGAGCAGCTGCGGCGGCACCGGGCGTCCGGTTTCGGCCTTGAGGCGAAGAAGCCGTACACCGATGGTGTGATCACCGGCTGGGGCACGGTCGAGGGCCGCACGGTGTTCGTCTACGCGCACGACTTCCGGATCTTCGGTGGTGCGCTGGGCGAGGCTCACGCCACCAAGATCCACAAGATCATGGACATGGCCATCGCAGCGGGTGCGCCGCTGGTCTCCCTGAACGACGGCGCGGGGGCCCGTATCCAGGAGGGTGTCTCCGCCCTCGCCGGTTACGGTGGCATCTTCCAGCGCAACACGAGGGCATCCGGCGTCATCCCGCAGATCTCCGTGATGCTCGGCCCGTGCGCGGGCGGCGCCGCCTACAGCCCCGCGCTGACCGACTTCGTGTTCATGGTCCGCGAGACCTCGCAGATGTTCATCACCGGACCCGACGTGGTCAAGGCGGTCACGGGCGAGGAGATCACCCAGAACGGGCTCGGTGGCGCGGACGTGCACGCCGAGACGAGCGGTGTGGCGCACTTCGCGTACGACGACGAGGAGACCTGCATCGCCGAGGTGCGGTACCTGCTGTCGATGCTGCCGCAGAACAACCGCGAGAACCCGCCGCACGCCAGCACCGAGGACCCGGCCGACCGCCGCTCCGACGCGCTGCTCGACCTGGTCCCCGCAGACGGCAACCGCCCCTACGACATGCACAAGGTCATCGAGGAGATCGTCGACGACGGCGAGTACCTCGAGATCCACGAGCGGTGGGCGCGCAACATCATCTGCGCGCTGGCCCGGATCGGCGGCCAGGTCGTCGGGATCGTCGCCAACCAGCCCCAGACCCTCGCGGGCGTGCTGGACATCGAGGCCTCCGAGAAGTCCGCACGTTTCGTCCAGATGTGCGACGCCTTCAACATCCCGATCGTGACCCTGCTGGACGTGCCCGGCTTCCTGCCCGGTGTCGACCAGGAGCACGGCGGCATCATCCGGCACGGCGCCAAGCTGCTGTACGCGTACTGCAACGCCACCGTGCCCCGGATCTCCCTGATCCTGCGCAAGGCCTACGGCGGCGCGTACATCGTCATGGACTCCCAGTCCATCGGCGCCGACCTCACCTATGCCTGGCCCACCAACGAGATCGCCGTGATGGGCGCCGAGGGCGCCGCCAACGTCATCTTCCGGCGCCAGATCTCGGACGCGGAGGACCCCGAGGCCATGCGGGCCCGCATGGTCAAGGAGTACAAGTCCGAGCTCATGCACCCGTACTACGCCGCGGAGCGCGGTCTGGTCGACGACGTCATCGACCCGTCCGAGACCCGCGAGGTGCTCATCCGCTCCCTCGCCATGCTCCGCACGAAGCACGCCGATCTGCCGTCCCGCAAGCACGGCAACCCCCCGCAGTAGCCCACGAGGAGAACGCTGCACATGACCATGACCGTCGATTCCCTGCTCCGTGTCGAGAAGGGCAACGCCGAGCCCGAGGAGCTGGCCGCGCTCACGGCCATCCTGCTCGCCCGCGCCGCCACGCAGCCGGACGCCCCGGCGCGCGGCGGACGCAGCACCGCAGGCTGGCGCCGGCTGGAGCGCCAGTCCGGTTTCCGCGCCCCGCACAGCTGGCAGGGCTGACAGTTTCAGCGCGCACCACGCCGAAGCCCCCGCGTTCGCCGGGGGCTTCGGCGTCTTTCTGAGCCGTCAGCGGCTCAATCCCCGGACTGGACTGTCTGCCGCACATCAGCACGCATGAGGGCCCTGCAGGGCACCCCTTGCACGGCCTTCTTCGCCTCGCGCCCTGCGTGGGTCACGGAAGGCGACTGCGGGCCGTCCTCTTCGGGGGTCTCTGCCTCCGACGTCGCCGAGCGAATCAGCCGCAGGCGAAGCGGCTCGCCGGCAAAGCAGCTGGGCGAGCCGCTTCGGCGCACAGGGGGTGTCATCCGCCGCGCGTGGTGGCCGACTGAAGCAGTGTGCGGTCTAAATCCACGGCGGCAGCTCATGCCGGACCTGATCGAGATCGCGCCCCGGGTGGCCCCGTGGTGCCTCAGGGATCCCGTGGGCTTTGAGAAGACAGAAGTCCGCACGTCCCCACCGACGGAAGGATCGCCGTCGGGGAAGAACTCCGGCTCCAGTCGCAGACCGTCGTCGGCGATCCGCGAGGGCCTCACCCGCCGACCGCTGGAAGCAGAACGAGCGGGGTTCCGCACTCCCTGGGTAGTGGGGAACCC
>NZ_JBHWIW010000043.1:0-65269 GCF_042731955.1 Streptomyces sp. NPDC059828
GAGGCCAGAGGAGCCCTGCTGAGCACCCAGTCCCAGCCCTTCGCCGCAAGGCTCGGGGACCATGGGGGGCCGGTGAACGCCGTCGCCTTCGCACCCGGCGGCGGTACCCTGGCGACCGCCAGTTCAGATGGCTCGGTGACCCTGCGGCGGCCGTCCGACCACCGTAGGATCGCCGCCTTCACCATGCCCGGACGGGTACGGTCGGTCGCCTTCAGCCCCGACGGCCGTACGCTCGCGGCGACTTCCACCGACGCACCGGTGCATCTGTGGGGTACCACCGGTCACCACGCGCAGGAGCGGCTCGACATCCGCACCAAGGGCGCCCGCGCCGTGGCGTTCGACCCCCAGGGCCGTACGATCGCCACTGCGGATGCGGACGGCACGATCCGGCTGTGGGACAGCGCCCCTGGCCACCGTCCCTTCGCGACGCTCACCGGCCACTCCGGGACGGTCAACGCGCTGGCGTACGCGCCCGACGGCCGGACACTGGTCTCGGCAGGTTCCGACCGGACCGTTCGTCTCTGGGATCTGGCAGGGGCCCGTTCCCTCGCCGTGCTCAGGGGGCATACGGGCGAGTTGCTGGGCGCGGCGTTCGCGCCCGACGGGCGGACGGTGGCCACCGGAGGCGTCGACCGGACCGTGCGGCTGTGGGACGTGTCCCGGCGCCGTCCGGTGGCCACCCTCTCCGGGCACAGCGACGACGTCAACGCGGTCGCCTACACACCCGACGGCACCACGGTCGTCAGCGCCGGAGGCGACGGCACGACCCGACTCTGGGACGTACGCGGCGGCAGGCTCACGGCGACCCTCGCCGGTCACACCGACTATGTGATGGGTGTGGCCGTCGACTCCCGTGGCACGACCCTCGCCACCGCGGGCTTCGACCAGTCCGTGGTGCTCTGGGACCTGCGGGCCTCGGCTCTGACGGCACGTCCGTTCACCGAGATCTGGCAGGCCGCGTACAGCCCGGACGGGCGGACGCTGGCCACGGCCGACGCGGACCACACCGTACGCCTGTGGGACGTCAGGGCCGGCCGGATCCTGGCGACGTTCACCGGGCACCGCGAGACGGTGCTCGCGGTGGCGTTCTCGCCGGACGGCCGTACGCTCGCCTCCGCGGGCTCCGACGGCACGATCAGGCTGTGGGACGTCGTGGGACGCAGCGCCCTCGCCGCACTGGACACGGGCCCCGACGGCCTGGAAGGCGATGTGTTCGCGGTGGCCTTCTCGCCGGACGGCCGGATCCTCGCCTCCGCGGGCTCCGACCGCATGATCCGGCTGTGGGACGTGGCCGGACGCAGTCTGCTCGCCCGCCTCACCGGTCACACCGACTTCGCCAACGACGTGGCGTTCAGCCCCGATGGCCGCACTCTGGCCAGCGCGGGTGACGACCTGACCGTACGTCTGTGGGACGTCCCGGCACGCAGTCCGCTCGCCACCTTCACCGGCCACACCGGTGCGGTGCGGGGCGTGGCCTTCAGCCCGGACGGGCGGACCGTGGCGAGCAGCGGCAACGACGGCACCGTACGTCTGTGGGACGTCCCGGCACGCAGTCCGCTCGCCACCCTCACCGGCCACACGGGTTCTGTGCGGGGCATCGCGTTCTCTCCCGACGGCCGCACTCTGGCGAGCAGCGGCAACGACCGCACGGTCCGGCTGTGGGACGTGGCCGGACGTCGGCTCTGGGCGGCCCTGACGGGCCATACGAACGCGGTGTGGGACGTCGACTTCGCACCCGACGGGCGGACGGTCGCCAGTAGCAGCAACGACGGCACCGTACGGCTCTGGAACCTGGACGTCGGGGCCCGGCTGGCGGAGATCAGCCGGCTGCGCGAAGGGCTCGCCCCGAAGGAACGGGAGGCCCTGCTGCGCGGCAGCCCGGTGTCACTCGCGTCCGGCGGCGGCGCACGCAGTCTGTCACCGAGTCGCTGACCGGACGACGGCAGACACCGAAATGGCCGCGACGAGTGCCGGGCGGCGCGGCTGCCGGCCCGGTGGTTCGCTCGTTCACCGATCCTCCGGAGCCTTCGGAAGCGCCGTGCCCGGTGGGGGTTTCCCGGGGTTTCCCGTTGCCCGTTCGCGTAGGGCGGCGCGGCGCTCTCGACCCGGTGTCGTCGCGGTCCGCAGGCTGTTGGCTGCGCAGGGAACCGGTCCTGACCCTCCGAACCGGTCCGGGCCGGTCTCTGCGCTGACATCGCACGACGCAACGGCACACGGCACAAAGGCACAACAGAACGGGGCAAGTTCCATGGATCGTCGTACCAGTCTCACCAGCGCACTCATCGGCTTACTGGCCGCCGCCCTCTGCTGGGCGTCGTCACCCGCGACTGCCGCAGCCGCTCATCCGACGAAAGCCGTTCAGTCCTCAGCACAGGACGGCGACTGCCGCGTCTTGGCGCCCGGCGCCTCCGACGCCGCCGAACGGGCGATCGCCACCGCCTGCCGGCAGGTGGCCGCGGGCGTCTGGTACACCTGGGGCGGTGGCCACGGTGCCCGTCCCGGGCCCACCTACGGGCAGGTGGACCCCACCGACCCGGCGAGCGAACACGACCCCGAGCGACTCGGGTTCGACTGTTCGGGTCTGGTCCGCTACGCCTACGCCGAGGCCACCGGCGAGGACCTGCTCGACGGTGTGGCCAGCGCCCAGTACTTCACACACCGCGCGGCCGGCCGTTTCAGCGCCGCTGATGGTCTCGCCCCGCTGCTTCCCGGCGACCTGCTGGTCTGGGGCACCTCACAGCACCTGCACCACATCGCCATCTACCTCGGCGCGGGCCGGATGGTGGAGGCCAGGCAGTCCGGTACCAAGCTCATGGTCAGCGATGTCCGGCTCACCGGGGCGTACTACGGGGCCGTCCGCATCGACCCCGGCCCGGTGACCGGCCACGTCTTCCAGACCTGGGGCACCGGTGTGTGGACCAAGGCGGCCCCGTCGACCAGGGCGGCGCGTGTCTACGCCTTCCCCGACTCGACCACGATCCGCGTCGCGTGCCAGAAGCACGCGGAGCTGGTCACCGCCGACGGCTACACCAACGACGCATGGTCCTACCTGCCCGACTACAAGGCCTGGGTCAGCAATATCTACATCAAGGGGCCCGCATGGCTGGAGGGGGTGCCGACCTGCACTTTCTGAGGCCGGGGGCCCATGGCCGGAGCCTGACCGCGCCGCCGCACGGTCAGCCCCTGCCGTGGGCCTTCTGCGAGTGCCGCGACAGCGAGTCGAGGGTCACGGCGGCGAGCAGCACACCGCCCGTGATCACGTACTGCATCGGTGTCGGGATACCGGCGAGGACCATGCCCGACGCGATCGACTGGATGACGAGCATGCCCAGCAGCACGGACCAGGTGGTGCCACGGCCGCCGAACAGGCTGACGCCACCGATCACAGCTGCGGCGATGGCGTTGATCAGCAGGATGCTGGAGCCCGAGGTCTGGCCCACCGCGGCGACCCTGGAGGCCAGGAACAGGCCGCCGACGGCGGCCAGCGTGCCGGACACCATGAAGGCCGAGATCCGCAGCCACACCACATTCAGCCCGGCGCGGCGGGCTGCCTCGGCTCCGCCGCCGATCGACACGATCCGCCGCCCGTAGAACGTACGGCGGAGCACGAAGTCGAGGCCGACGACGAAGACGAGGAACACCAGCAGGGCGAGTGGCAGGCCCTCGAAGCGGTTCAGCACATAGGCGGCGCCGAACGCCACCAGCGCCACGGCCGTGGTCCGTACGACGATCACGATGACCGGCCGGGACAGCACGCCCACGGCCCTGCGGCGGCGTGCGCCCCGGTAGGACGCGAGGAGGAACGCCGCCACGGTGAGTGCCGCGAGCCCGTAGGCGACGGCCGGATCGTGGAAATAGTAGCTGGTCAGCGCGTGGACCAGACCCTCATCAGGGAGGTTGATGGTGCCGCTCGCGCCGAGGGTGTACAGCATCAGCCCGTTCCAGGCCAGCAGCCCCGCCAGGGTGACGACGAACGCCGGCACGCCGATCCGGGCCGCGAAGAACCCCTGGAACGCACCGATCGCCGCCCCGACCACCAGGGCCGCGAGAATCGCCAGCCACTCCGGAAGGCCCTGGTGGACGTTCAGTACGGCGAACACGGCCGCGGTGAGCCCGCTGACCGAGCCGACCGACAGGTCCACCTCACCGAGCAGCAGCACGAAGACGATGCCCAGCGCGATCATGCCCGTGCCGACGATGTCCACGCTGAGGTTGGACAGGTTGCGCGGCGACAGGAACTGCGGCTGGAGGCTCTGGAAGATGATCCAGAGCACGATCACACCGGCGATGCCGGGAAGCGCTCCGAGTTCTCCGCTGCGCAGCTTGCGGGCGAAGTGTTCGAGGTAGCTCCGGAAGCCTCCGTCGCCCACAGTGGGGCGCGTGTCGGCGGGTGCGGAGCCGGGCTTGGCGGAGCCGGTGCGCCCGGTAGGTTCTGGCCTCTTCACCGGCCTCCTTCCCACGCCCGGGCATCGCGGTGAGTGACGGCGTTGTTGGTGGCGCCGGTGATGCAGGAGACGATCTGTTCCTGGGACGTGGTCGGCACGCTCAGAAAACCATTGTTGCGACCGAGGTGGAGCACCGCGACCTGATCGGCGACCGCCTTGACATCGCCCAGGTTGTGGCTGACGAGCAACACGCCGATCCCGCGCTCCCGCAGCCGGTCGATGAGATCGAGGAAGTGGGCGGACTGCTGGACGCCCAGCGAGGCCGTGGGCTCGTCCAGGACGAGCAGCCTGGGTTCGCTGATGAGGGCGCGTGCGATCGCGACGGTCTTGCGCTGACCGGCGGACAGGGAGGCCACCGGTACGCGCACGCTGGGGATCCCGATCGACAGGGTGTCCAACAGCTCGAGCTCGCAGGCCCGGCGCTCCATGGACACCTCGTCGAGGATGCCGGTGCCGCCGAGCTCATGGCCGAGGAAGAGGTTGCCGACGACATCGAGGGTTTCGCACAGGGCGAGGTCCTGGTAGACGCTGGCAATGCCCAGGCTCTGGGCGTCGCGGGGCCTGGCGATCCGTACGGTGCGGCCGTCCCACTCGATCGTTCCCTCGTCGGCCGGCTCGGCGCCGGTGATCACCTTGACGAGGGTGGACTTTCCCGCGCCGTTGTCGCCGACCAGTGCGACGACCTCGCCGGCGTGGATCTCCAGCTCGACGTCCGTGAGCGCCGAGACGGCGCCGTACCGTTTGCAGATACCACGCAGCGCCAGCAGGGGAGTGCTCCGCATGTCGGACACCTCCTTCGCCCGGCCGGCGCGGGGCCGTCACCCGGTGAGCCCGGCCTCGCGGCAGGCGGCACGGATCGCGGCAGTGCAGATCTGGTCGACCGTGTACAGACCGTTCTTGATGACCGTGTCCTCGACCGTCTCGGCCGTCACGGGGGTGAGCGGGCCCAGCACGGCCGGGATGTCCTCGTCGGTGTCATTGCTGACGCGGTCCTTGGCGACGTCGTCGAGCTTCTCACCGCGGCCCAGTGCGATGGCCATCCTGGCCGCGGCGTCGGCCTCCGCCTCGAAGGACTTGTACACGGTGACGTACTGCTCGCCCTTGACGACCCGCCGGACGGCCGCGAGGTCCGCGTCCTGGCCGGTGACGGGCGGCAGCGGCGATACGTCGGCGGCCTTGAGCGCGGCGATGCTGCTTCCCGCGATCCCGTCGTTGGCCGACAGCACTCCGTCGATATTGCCGGGGCCGAGCTCGGAGATCGCCGCCGACATGTTCTTGTACGCGTTCTCCGGGATCCAGCCGGCGGTGTAGTACGACCTGCCGATCTTGACCTTGCCCTTGAGGACGGAGAGGGCACCGTCCATCAGGTCCCTGGTGTTGGGGTCGGTCGGGTCGCCGTTCATCATCACGATCTGTCCGCCGTCGGCTTTCGGACCCATTGCCTTCAGCAGTTGCTGGGCCTGGATCCGGCCGATCTCCTTCGAGTCGTAGCTGGAGTAGGCCGCGATGGGGCCCTCGGCGAGGCGGTCGTAGGAGACCACGGGCACATGCGCGTCACGGGCTCTGGCGATCGAGGAGCGCAGGGCCTTGTCGTCCACCGGATCGAGGATCAGGACCTTGGCCCCGTTCGCGATCATGGATTCCATCTGCTGCTGCTGGGTGGCCACGTCCGCGGAGGCTTGGGCGCTGATCACCCGGCAGTCGGGACACAGATCCTTGACCCTGCGCTCGATCAGGGGCTTGTCCTTGGTCGCCCAGCGGGCTGTGTGGGTGTCCGGGAAGAGCGCCCCGACGGTGAAGCCGCCCTTGCCGGTCGTGTCAGCGGGTGTGCCGGGGCCGTCGTCGCCGTTCGACCCGCAGGCGGCGAGCGCGGGGAGTACGGACAGGGCCAGTGCTGCGGCGACAGCACGACCCGGACGGACCTTCATCCGAGGACCCTTCTACCGCATATGGAACGTCTGCGCACAGTCTGGAGTGTAATGCGAATTTCTTTCAGTATGTTTCCAATATAGGAGAAATCTCCATGCGGGGTGTCCGGTCCCGCTCATGGCGCGACGCCACCCATGACTGATGGAGTGTGAGACTCCGGGTCGGGGGCAAGCGGAGGTCCGGAGGTGCATGAACATGGTTCCCCTGCTGCTCGTTCTGATCCTGGCCGTCCTGCTCTTCGGTGCGGGCTTCGCCGTCGAGGCGCTGTGGTGGATAGCCGCCGTCGTCCTCGTGCTGTGGCTGCTCGGTTTCGTGGTGCGTCCGGCGGGTTCCGGTGGCCCACGAGGACGCTGGTATCGCTGGTGACCGCTTCACCGGGCGCCTAGGCCGTGTGTGAGAGCTCCCGCCTGGCTCGCGACGCCTGGCACGCACCGGACGCCGCGCGCCCCGCCCTTCGGGCGGACGACGCCAGTGCTCAAACACGGCCTGGCCGCATGTCACGGCCCGTCACTTCGTCTGCGAGTGACGGGCCGTGATGCGGGTTTGCGCGGTCGTCGTTCAGCCCCAGAGGGCGTAGGTCATTTCCTGCTGTGTGTGCGCGGGGCGGTCACCGGTGTAGGTGAGCTGCATCCGGGTGAAGTGCTTCAGCTCAGGGTGCTTCTGCCAGGTCTCCGGCCGGTCGAGTTTCACGGTCACGGGATAGGCGCGGAATTTGCCCGCCGCGCAATAGGGCTGACAGTCGTTCACCATGTCGATCCCGCTGCCGACGGCGGAGTTCGGTCCCCAGGTGGCCCACTTCAGATCGACGAGCCGGTTGTTGCCGTCCCCGCAGGCGAGCAGGAAGTCGCCGGGACGGGTCTGCGGGTTGGAGGAGCAGTCGACGGCCACCAGAGGCGAGGCCGTGGGCGCAGCCGTGGAAGCCGATGCCGGTACCACTGCTGTGAGGACCGCGGCAGCACACAGCATGAGTGATGTCGCGAGCTTGTGATTCACCATTGCGGCTCCCGATGGGCGGCGGACTCCAGCGGTTGTTCCAGGATCGCGATTGCTCCTGACTCGACGGTACGACCGCGCCCAGGGATGCACCACCCAAACGGGTGATAAGCCCATGAAACGCCGGCGGCGAGTCGTCCGTATCGGCGCCGGCCGCCAGCGATGACACGGCGACCGTCTCCCTGTGATTATGCACGGTCACGGTCGGTGCCGACTGAAGTGCTCGCGGTGTGTACCGGTGTCTGCGGGACGCGGAGCCGGTGCACACGGGTGGCGTGCCGGGACGCGTCGTCCGCCGGTCCGGACGGATCGAAGTCGCTTTTGCGACAACGTGCCCCTCAACAGGCAACCCGTGTCGAACAGTTGTCGTCCTCACGGAACGAAGAAGGCCCCAGGAATCCCCTGAGGTGCCCCGACGGAACCGATGATGAGGAAGACCACTGTGATACGTGTCGTACGCGTGGTGGCCGCGGCGGGCGCGATACTCGCGCTCACCGCTGGGGTGCCGGGGCCGGCGCAGGCTCAGACGCTCGCCGGCTCCCGGGCGGAGGTGCCACCGGGGTGGGCGGACGAGGACCTGCCGAAGGGATGGCGGTTCACCGGCACAGGTACGGAGAGGCAGCTGGTCTGGAACTCGCCCGGCCGGGTACCCATGGGCGACGCGCGGGTCGAGTTCTACGCCGGGGACCGCCTGCTCGGCGCACCGGTGCCGGCACGGGACGGGCGCTCGTTCCGGCTACGGCTCGACGGCGCCCGGATCGGCCCGGAAGCGGAGCTGCGCGTGCTGGCAGGCGGGCGCCGACTGGACATCGCGGGCAACACGCCCGGCGCGCCCGCTCGGCGGCTTCCCGCGCCGACCACGCCGGCACCGCGTGAGGCCGAGCCGGCCGCGAACGCCGTGGACCCCGGAACGCCGGGACCCTACCGCGCCGCAAGCGGCGAATACGCGCTGACGTCCGTGCGGCTGCCCGGCTTCCCCGAACCGGTGGAGATGCGCGCCACGGTGGTAGGGCCGGCCGACGCCCCGGGAAAGCGCCCCGTGGCGCTGTTTCTGCACGGTCGCCACGCCACCTGCTACAACACCAAGGGTGAGGCGACCGGCGGCTGGCCCTGCACGGACGGCACCAAGCCGATACCCAGCCACCAGGGCTATCTGCGGGCCCAGAAGCTGCTGGCCTCCCAGGGGTATGTGACGCTGTCCATCTCCGCCAACGGCATCAACGGGCAGGACCACCTCGCCGAAGACGGGGGCGCGCAGGCCCGTTCCTCCCTGGTGCGACTGCACCTGGCCCGCTGGGCCGACTGGGCTGCCGACCGGTCCGGCGCACCGGCCGCCGCCCGCGCCGTGGCACCTGCCGACCTGTCCCGCGTGCTGCTGGTCGGCCACTCCCGGGGCGGCGAAGGCGTCAACCGTGCCGCGCTCGACAGCCTTTCCCGGCCGCCCGCCGACCAGGACGGGCACAAGGGCCCGGTGCGCTGGAAGATCAGGGGCAACGTGCTGATCGGCCCCACCATCTTCGGGCAGAACCCGGCCGCCGACGTGCCCTCCGCGACCATCCTGCCGGGCTGTGACGGCGATGTCTCGGACCTCCAGGGCGAGATCTACGTCGACGGCACCCGCGGCGTCAGCAACGGCAGCGCACTCCACAGCGCCGTGTACATGGTCGGCGCCAACCACAACTACTTCAACAGCGAGTGGACCCCGGGCCAGGCGCAGGCACCGGCGGACGACGACTTCGGGTACGGCGACGACACACCCGATCCGGTGTGCGCTCCGGGCACGAAGACCCGTCTGACAGCCACCCAGCAGCAGGCCGCGGGGGCCACCTACGTCGCCGCCGCGGCCCGGCTGTTCGTCGCGGGCGACGACAAGGTGCGTCCGCTCCTGGACGGCACCGGCCGCCGCGCGCCGTCCGCCGGCCCCGCCCGGGTGCTCACCCACGCCGTCGGCGGCAACCGGACCACGGCCTTCCTACCCGGCCCGTCGACGACCGTCACCGGCTCCGGGCGGCTGTGCACACCGAGCGGTTCGGCCGCCACCAAGGGCTGCCTGCCGGCCACCGCGAGCGGCGGGTCGCCGCACTTCGCGTCCTGGGAGGTGCCGTCGGAGCCCGGCCGGGAGGCGGTCGCGATCCGCTGGTCGAGCCCTGGTGCCACGGTGGCCGTGCGGCCCGCCCGTCCGGTCTCCCTGGCGGGCGCCGACGCACTGGCCCTGCGCGTGATGGTGCCGCCCAACAGCAGCGGCACCCAGCTGGACGTGGCCGTGGTCGACAGCAACGGCCGGCGCGCGAACCTCGGCCGGTCGCGGATCGACGGTCTGCCGGGCAGCGAGCGTACGACCTCCTACTGGGGGCGCGAGATCCGCGTACCGCTGGCCGCTGCGTCGAAGGCCCGGCTGGACCTCAAGCACATCAAGACACTCGAACTGAAGCCCCGCAGCCGCTCCGGGCAGGCCTGGCTGATCGACGCCTGGGGATGGCGACCCGGAACACCCGCGGTCCGCGCCACCGGGATGCCGCGCGTGGACATCGGCCGGCTCACCGTCAAGGAGGGCGACTCCGGGGAGCGCACCTACCGTGTCCCGGTCCGGGTCTCCGGGCAGGGCAGCGGCCGGATCCGGGTGTTCGTCCCCAAGCCGGACACCGGCGAGTTCACCTACCGCACGGTGACGGTACGCCCCGGCAGCCAGGACATCGGCGTGCCGTTCACGGTGCGCGGCAACACCCGCTACGGCTATGACCTCATGCAGGACATGCTGGTGAAGTCGGTGCACGGCGCGGTGGTCGGTTCGTACCGGGGCGGTGTCACCGCGCGGAACGACGATCCGATGCCCAAGATCACGGTGAAGCCGGTCGCGGCCGATGTCACCGAGGGCAGGGCCCTGACCTGGCGGGTCTCGCTGTCGAAGGCCGCCGACGCCGACATCATGGGCGAGTTCTCCCTGCTCCCGGTGACCCGCGGTACGGAGCTGTCCACGACGGACGTCGACCCGCGCTGGCTCCAGGACACGCTCGGCATCAGCCCGCAGCCCTCCCGTCCTCTGTCCGCGATGTCGGATGTCACCCCGTCGCTGCCGGTGAGCGTGGACGCGGGCAAACTGAGCACCGAGGTGAAGGTGCCGACCGTCGCGGACGGGCTGCGCGAGCCGGTGGAATCCCTGCGGGCCCAGCTGGTCACCTGGGACCAGTCGTGGGAACCGGTGAAGGGGCCGGTGATCGCCGGCACGGTCCGGGACGCTTCCTAGCGCGGACGCCACGCACTCACTGAGCACGCGGCACCGGCCCCCGTACTGCGCGGGGCCGGTGCCGCGTGCTTTCCCGTACGTGAAGAGGGTTTGGCGGAGTTATGGAGAAACTATGGCGGCGATCTCCAGGATGAGTGATGCCCGAAGTTCCCGCTGGAGTGAAGGAGGTGCCCTCATGAAGAAGATCCAGATTCGCAAGGCCGGTCCGGTCCGTCTGACGTCCTCGGCTTGCAGCGTGTACACGAACCCCAACTGATCACCGATCAGCTGAGTTCCGGGCACCGGTGCACGGGGCCCCGACGCCGTCGTGTCCGACGCACCGCCCGCACGACCCGGGCATGCAGGACACGACGGCGCCGCCGTACCTGAAGCCTGAGGAGAACTCCATGGCGGAGCACGGCATCCGCGGCAACTCTGACACCCCGCTGGAGCTCCACCCGCTGGTCTACCTGGAAGACGGCGACGAGGTCACCATCGGGCGCCCCGACACCGACTCCTACGCGATCTTCCCGCCCGACGGCGCACAGCTCGTACGCCGCCTGGAGGGGGGTGCCACCCCGGCACAGGTCTCCGACTGGTATGCCGCAGAGTACGGCGAGCGGGCCGACGTGGACGATGTCATCGACGCCCTGCGCGAGTTGGGTTTCGTCAGGGGAGCCGACGAGCAGCCGGTCGCGGTGGAGCCGGTGCGCTGGCAGCGGTTGGGCCGGGCGCTGTTCTCGCCGTTCGCATGGGTCTGCTACGCGGCGATCGTGCTCTGGGCCGTGCTGCGGATGTCCATGTCCCCCGATCTCGTCCCCACGCCCCAGGACCTGCTGTTCAGCGACTACTACGCGGTGATCGGCATCGTGCTGCTGGTCGCCGCCGTTCCGCTCATCGCGATCCACGAGGCCTTCCACGCTCTGGCCGCACGTCGCCTGGGCGTCCGCTCGCGCACCCGGATGTCGTACCGTTTCTACTTCCTGGTGGTGGAGACCGCGCTGGACGGCCTGGTCGCCGTCGAACGCAGGAAGCGCTATCTGCCGATCGTCGCCGGCATGGTCGCCGACTGCGTACTGCTCGGGCTGCTGATCGCCGTGGCCGACGCGGCCCGCGCACCGGACGGTGCGCTGAGCCTCACCAGCCGGGTGTGCCTCGGCCTCGCCTTCGCGGCGCTGCTGCGCCTGCTCTGGCAGTTCTTCCTCTATCTGCGCACCGACGTCTATGTGCTGATCACCACGATGCTCGGCTGCGTGGACCTGCACACCACGTCCGTCCGCCTGCTGCGCAACCGCTTCCTGCGCCTGCTCGGACGCACGGACAAGCTGGCGGACGAGTCCCCGTGGCATCCGGTGGACCGCCGGGTGGCACGGTGGTACTCGTGGCTGATCGTCGTCGGTTACACGGTCAGCCTGGGCACCTTCGTGCTGGCGCTCGCCCCCGTGCTGGTCCGGATGGTGTCGGGAGCGGTGGACCGCTACGGCTCGGGCGGCCAGGCCGGGTGGGTCGAACTCGTCGACTCCTCGGTCTTCCTGCTGCTGACCTTCGGACAGCTGGCCCTCACCCTCTGGATCGCCGCCAGGGAACGCACGCGCGCCCGGCGCTCCCGCACCCACCACGTCATCGCCTGATACGGCTGCCCCAACGGCCCCTCTGTGAAAGGCGGGTTCATGACCGGCCACTATTGGATCTCGGCGTCCCTGAGCCATCAGCGTGACCGGCTGCGGGCCGGACTCGAAACGCACTCCCCGATCGTGGTGGTGGACGCGCACCGGCGGCTTCGCGGTCCCTATACGGCGGCAGGCGAGCTGCTGCGGCTCGTGGCCCCGCGAGCACTGCGACGAAACCCGGAGCTCGCCGCCCGGCACTACATCGAGCTCCAGGAAAGCACACCGGAGTTGACGCCACTGGTGCCTCCGATCGTGAGAGTCCTGGAGCAGAACGCCAAGGCACCGGGGGAAGCCAGCCGCTACCCGGCCCGGCTGCACTCGCTGCGAGTCGCGCACGGCCTGGTCGACTTCCTGCTGGCCGCCCTGCCCGACGGCGACGGGAACCCGCGCACCCTGGTCGTGGAGAACGTCCAGCACGCCGATGTCACGGACCGGGAGTTCCTGTCAGCGGCGCTGCGCCGGATCCCCGCCGAACTTCTCACGCTCGTCGTGTGCACGGACACCGACGCCCTGGTCGATCCGCCCGGGATGCTCTCGGTCTCGCTGCCCGCCGAACTGACCGCACACACCACCCGGATCTTCCTGCCGGCACACGGCACGGGCCCGCAGCAGGGGAGTGCCGGACCGCAGGACGCACCGAAGGCCGCCGCCCGCTATGTCGAGGGCGATTGTGTCGACGACGATCCCGAACTGATCGCCGCGTACGGGGCTCTCGCCCCCGAGGAGCGCACCGCCCTGCACGACCGCAGGGCCGAGGACCTGGCCGCGCGGGCGGAGGCGGAACCGTCATTGGCGCTCGGCGCCCTGCCGTACCACCTGCTGCACGGCAGCGACCCCGGCGGCGCGGGCCTCGAGGCCCTGCGCCGGGCCCAGGCCCGCTGCAAGTACCTGGGCTTCTACCACATCGCGGCGGAGATGGGTGACGACGGCAGGCACCGCGTGGACTTCGCCGAACGCCCCGACCTGTGGTGGACCTTCACCCGGGAGACGGGCGTGTGCCTGGCGGCTGCGGGCCGCCCCGAGGAGTCGGCCGCGGTGCAGGAGCAGGCGCGCACCGAGACCACCACACCGATGCACCACATGAGCCTGGCCTACGAGACCGGGATGCTCTACGCCCGCCACTTCCCGCCGGAACTGCGCGACGAGCACCGGGCCAGGGCCTGGGTCAACCAGGCCATCGCGATCTCGGACCTGCTGCCCGACCCCAAGGAGCGTGCCTTCTACTCGGTGTTCAACCGCAACGGCCTCGCCCTCGTGGAGGTCAGGGCCGGGCGGACCGACGAGGCACTGCGGCTGCTGGACGAGGGCATGGCACGGCTGGACCGCGAACTGGGCATCGGCGAGCGCACCTGGCACCGCGTCGGACTGCGCTACAACCGAGCACAGGTGAACGGGATGAGCGGTCGGCTGGAAGAGGCGCTCGCGGACTACGCCGGGATCATCGACGCCGACAGCGACTTCGCCGACCACCACTTCAACCGCGGCAGCATCCTGCGCAAACTCGGCCGGATCGAGGAGGCCATCGCCGACTACGAGCGCGCGCTCGCCCTCGAACCGCCCTTTCCGGAGGCCTACTACAACCGAGGAGACGCCCGGCTCGAACTCGGCGACGCCGAGGGCGCGCTGGCCGACTTCGACCGCACCCTGGAACTGGAGCCGGACCATCTCGAGGCACAGCTCGCCCGTGCCGGGCTGCTGGCCGACCTCGGGGACGCCGGGGCGGCGCTGGAGAGCGCGGACACCGGGCTGCGGCAGGATCCCGAACACGCCCATCTGCTCTGCCTGCGCGGCCGGCTCCTGAGCGAGGCGGGGCGCGCGGCCGAAGCGCGCGAGGCGCTGGCGGCAGCGCTCCGCAGCGAACCGAAGCTCGCGGAGGCCTGGGCGGTGCGGGCTGAACTCGCCTACACCGACGGCGACCTGACGGCCGCGCTGGCCGACTTCGACCGGGCGGTGGAACTGGGCGACCGACCGGAGTTCCGGTTCAACCGGGGAGTGGTCCACGAAGCGGCAGGCAGGTTCAGCGAGGCGGTGGCCGACTTCGACGCGGTGCTCGCCGTCACCGACGACGCCGACGCACGCGCCCACAAGGAGTCCTGCCTCCGCGCGGCCGACCGCACCCACGCATAGTTCCTGGTCGGAGGGGGCACCGCCGCGCGAGGCGGTGGCTCCCTCCCTTCACGCCTGGATCGCCCCGGCCGGGCGGCATCGCTCGTGACCGGCGTTTCCCGGTCGATCGCCGCTCAGTAACGCCTGCTGTGTGCCACGCAGGCCGGGCCCGGGCTCGATGCCGGTGTTCTCCACCACGGTGCGCCGGGCCCGGGCATAGGTGTCCAGGGCCTCGGCGCGTCGGCCGGTCTCGGCCAGGGCCACCATGAGCTGCTCGTGGAAGCCCTCCCGCAGCGGATGGCGGGCGCAGAGTTCCGCCAGCTCACCGACCACCTCGCGAGCCCGGCCACGGCAGATGTCCGCGGCGATCCGGTCGTGGACCAGGGCCAGCCGCTCCTCTTCGAGCCGCACCGCGTAGTGGTCGGGCAGACAGCTCTGCCCGAGGTCGCCCAGTGGGGTGCCCCGCCACAGCGACAGCGCCCGGCGAAACGCGTCGGCGGCGGCAGTGCAGTCCCGCGCGGCCATCAGCTCGTGTCCCCATGCCGCTGACCCGCGGAAGCGGTCCAGATCCAGTTCGCCGGGGCGCACCTGGAGCAGATAGCCGGACCCCGAGGTACGCAACAGGGGATGCGTGCGGGCGTCGTGGCCCTCGCGGCTGTGGCCCGGTTCCAGCGTCCTGCGCAGTCCTGACACGTACATCTGCAGGGCCGAGACCGCGGACCTGGGCGGACTTCCGCCCCACAGCTCGTCGATCAGCGTGTACATCGGGAACGGCCGGTTGGCGTGCAGCAGCAGGAGGACGAGCAGAGCCCGCTGCTTGAGGGCGGTGGGCGTGCAGAGCCTCCCTGCACGCCAGACCTCCAGCGGCCCCAGCACCAGATACGTCGCCTCGCCAGGCGGTTGCGTGCCGCTGCCTTCCGCCGTGCTTCTCTCCCGCGTGACCCGCACTGTTCCGTCACCCCCGGTACGGCGCCCGGGGGCGCGCTGTCTGATGCTCGGAGCGGCGCGCCGGTGATGTTGTGGTGATCTGCTGCGCGCATGCCATAGATAAGCGGCTGACCCAGCAGGTGTCACCGGTGCGAACAGGCCAACCGCAAGCGGAATGCCGTGGTCACGCCTTGCGCGCCGCTCCGGGCATCCGGCGATGCCGGAGCGGCGCGTGAGGTGCCCGCCGGTTGGCCGGATCAGGCGGTGGGCCGGGCACCGTGCACACAGGGGTTCAGGCAGTGATTCAGACAGTGAGGATGCCGGGGTCCGAGAGACCCGCCGAGCCGGTCTCGACATGGCCAGCGAGGCGGCGCAGGAAGTCGGCCTGACCCGCGGCGGTGACCGTCACGTCGTACCAGTTGCGGCAGCGGCTCAGATCGACACTGTGCCGCACGGCCGAGCCCGCGCGCACCGTGAGGGTGCGCGAGACGCCGTCGTAGGCGTTGGTGATCGTCAGACGGGCGTCCGAGACAGCGGAGTTGGTGAGGGTCAGTTCGAGGTTGCCGGTGGTGTTGTGCCGGGCGGTCACCTCGGGCCCCGCGCTCTTGCCGGGGTTGCGGAAGCGGCGCAGGAAGCCGTTCGGGCCGTGCACGGTCAGGTCGGTGACGCCCTTCGAGTAGCGCGTGTTCCACCTGTCGGCGACCGACTTCCCGGCTTCGGCGGTGTACGTCCAGGGCGCGTCGGTGCGGTTGGCGGAGGTGACGTGGAACTGGGCTCCCGCGGCCGGCCCGCCGCTGAAGGTGAGCCGGTACGTGCCCGCTGCGGTGTCCGCGGCACCGTCCACGTACGGCGCGTACCTCAGCGGACGGGTGGGCTTGCTGCCCCGCTCCTGGCGGGGCATGGTGCCGACGGCCGGAGCGGTGGGGCGGTAGTCGGAGTGGCGCTCGCGGTCGGGTGGGAAGTAGGCGTCGGTCGGGGGCAGTTCAGCCGGACCGGTCTCCGTGCGTGCGAAGTCGAAGGCGGACGTCAGATCGCCGCAGACGGCACGCCGCCAGGGGGAGATGTTGGGCTCGCGCACCCCGAAGCGGCGCTCCATGAAGCGGATGACGGAGGTGTGGTCGAAGGTCTCGGAGCAGGTGAAGCCGCCGGTGCTCCAGGGGGAGACGACCAGCATCGGCACCCGGGGGCCGAGCCCGTACGGTCCGGCGGTGAATCCGGAGCCGCCGGGGTGGTGGTCGAGCGCCGTCGGTGTGGTGGACAGTCCCTGGTCGGGCCCGGAGGGCGCGTACGGCGGCACGACGTGGTCGAAGAAGCCGTCGTTCTCGTCGTAGGTGATGAACAGGGCGGTACGCGCCCATACGTCGGGGTTCGAGGTCAGCGCGTCCAGGACCTGCGAGATGTACCAGGCGCCGTAGTTGGACGGCCAGTTGGAGTGCTCGGAGAAGGCCTCGGGGGCCGCGATCCAGGAGACCTCGGGCAGCCGGCCCGCCTGGACGTCGGCGCGCAGGAGGTCGAAGTACCCGTCGCCGTTCTTGGCGTCGGTGCCGGTGCGTGCCTTGTCGTACAGCGGGTCACCGGGCCGTGCGTTGCGGTACGAGTTGAAGTACAGCAGGGAGTTGTCGCCGTAGTTGCCGCGGTAGGCGTCCTCGATCCAGCCCCAGGACCCCGCGGCGTCCAGACCGTCGCCGGTGTCCTGGTAGATCCTCCAGGAGACTCCGGCCGCCTCCAGGCGCTCGGGGTACGTGGTCCAGCCGTATCCGGCCTCGGCGTTGTTGAGGACCGGACCGCCTCCGGTGCCGTCGTTGCCGGTGTGGCCCGTCCACAGGTAGTAGCGGTTCGGGTCCGTGGAACCGATGACGGAGCAGTGGTACGCGTCGCAGAGGGTGAAGGCATCGGCGAGCGCGTAGTGGAAGGGGATGTCCTCACGGGTCAGATACGCCATGGTGGTGGCGGTCTTCGCCGGCACCCACTGGTCGTAGCGGCCCTTGTTGAAGGCCTTCTGGCCGCCTTCCCAGTCGTGGTTGAGCCCCTGGAGGAACTCCATGCCGAGGTCGTCCCCGGGAGGACGGAAGGGCAGGGTCTCCTTCTTGCCGTCCGACTGGTGCCAGACCGGCTTTCCGTTCGGCAGGGTGACCGGGCGGGGGTCGCCGAAGCCCCGGACGCCCCTCATCGCTCCGAAGTAGTGATCGAAGGAACGATTCTCTTGCATGAGCACCACGATGTGCTCGACATCCTGGATGGTGCCCGTGCCTCCCTGGGCGGGGATGGCGGCTGCCCGGGCGATGCTCTGGGAGAGCAAGGTGACGGCGGCGGTGCCACCGGCGAGCTGGAAGAAGCGACGGCGGTTGAGATCGGCCATGGGGGATTGACCTCCGCTGGTGAGGGGCCCGGAATCTGCGCCCCCCAGGACAGCGGCTGCGGGGCACCGGGCGGCGGACGCCGGATGGCCGACCGGGGTACGGCGGGCGAATGCCTCGTGCGATGGGTGACGAGCGCTCGCGTCCGCTGTGACCGCGAGGAGTGGAAGTGTGCGCCCGGAGCAGGCAGGCTGATGGCATGCGGTCGGTCTTCCGCTCATCCGTGCGACCAGATGCGGGCGGTCACCACCGGGTCGTCTGGGTGCTCGCGCAGTGTCTGCCCTTCGCGATCGCGGTCCTGGTGGTGGTCATCGAGCTCACGCCCCTGCATGTCGTGTACACGGGCCCCCTGCTCACCGCGACACCGGCACTGGCAGCGGTGACGATGGGCCCCAGGGGCACCATGGCGGCGGCGGGCTTCGCCCTGGTCGTCAGCGTGATCACCGCCACCTACAACCAGGCCTGGGGCACGCAGCAGGTCTACACCAACATCCTCGCGCTGCTGCTGGTGTCCGTGGCCAGCATCACGACCAGCAGAGCCGCGCGTACACGTAGCGAGAACGCACTCAACCAGATCCGCAGGATCGCCGTCGCCGCACAGGAGGTGCTGCTGCGACCGGTACCCGCCCGGATCGGTCCGCTGCGCGCGAGCAGCATGTATCTCGCCGCCGAGACCGGGGCGCAGATCGGCGGGGATCTCTACGAGGCCGTGGAGACCCGCTACGGGGTAAGGCTGATCGTCGGTGACGTCCGAGGCAAGGGCCTTCCCGCTGTCCGCGCCGCCGCGGCCGTGCTGGGTGCCTTCCGGGAGGCGGTCCACTACCAGGAGGACCTGGTGGACGTCATGGACCACTGCGCGGCGGCCCTGGAACGGGAGCGCTGGTCGCCGGGCGTGGACCCGGACGCCCGGGTGGAGGGGTTTGTCACGGCACTGGTGGTCCAGGTCCCACGGGAGTCGGTGATCGAGGTCGTCAACCGGGGCCATCCGCCCCCGCTGGTGCTGCACCACGGCAGGGCGGAGGCCCTGATGCCGGCGAGCCCCCTCCCGCCACTCGGTCTCGAGGAGCTCATGACCCGTCCCTCGAAGGGCAAGGCGGAGTCCTATCCGTTCAGCCCCGGAGACCGTCTGCTGCTGCACACCGATGGAGTGATCGAGGCCCGCAACAGCGACGACGACTTCTTCGTGCTGCCCGATGCCATGGAAGCGGTGCGGGGCAGCAGTCCCGAGGAGTTTCTGGAGGAGCTCCACCAGGCGCTGCTGCGACACACCTCGGGCTGCCTCGCCGACGATGTCGCGATGGTGATCATCGAGAGGGTCGAGCGCTGAGAACGACCGGTCCCGGCGGGGAGTCCACCCTCGCGGGCGTGTCAGTCCTTGCTGAACAGCGCGGTCCACAGGAAGGCCTCGCCCAAGTACCGGGACCCGGCAGGCTCGTGACACATGCGGCGCAGCTCCACCTCGGTGAGCCCGGAGAAGATCCCGCGCAGTGACGCCGGTGTGTGGGCGAGCCCGCCGTGCAGTCGGGACTGCCGGTAGACGTCCGCATCGGACAGCTCGGAGCCCATCGCTCCGGCGGCGAAGCATGTCAGTGCGAAACGGCCGCCCGGCGCGAGCACTTCGTCCAGCAGGGACAGACAGCTGATGCGCCGATGGGTGCGAGGAAGCAGCCCGAGTCGCAGACCAGGTCATATATGGGCCGCCCCAGCCGGTCCCGGTCAGCTCGAAGGCACTGCCGCGGCGGAATCTGACGTCCGCGGCAGCCCGGGCTCGTCCCTCGGTCCAGGCGATCGCGGTGGAGGAGAGGGCGATGGCGTCCACCTGGAAGCCCTGCGAGGCCAGATGGATCGCGTTGCGTCCCGGGCCGCAGCCCAGGTCGAGGGCGCGGCCCGGGACGATCAGACCCCGGTCGATGGAGGAGGCCAGATTCTCGTCCGGCTTGGCGACGAAGAAGGGCACTGGCTTGGAACGGTCGGCGTGGAACTCGTCCCACCAGGTCGACGCCCGGTCCCTCCATCGGTCGGCGTCGGCTGCGAACAAGCCGTCCATCAGGTCGAGCACATCGCCGATCCCATATGGACCGGTCCAGAGGCTCCCCTCTCCCTGCCGGAAACGTACCGTCGGACCAGGAGAAAGCCCAGCTCAGACGGTATGCGGCAAAGCACTGGACGGGCGTCGGCGGGGCTCTCGCGCCTCGGGCGGGCCAAGGCGCGATCCTGCTCAAAGGTCTGCTGGCGCCCGCTCCGAACGCTGTCGCAGCAGTGCTCCGGGCGACTCCCGACCCGGCTTTCCGACCGGATCCGGACGGTGCTGCGTCTCGTGGGACCGGACGGCAGCCAGGGCCGCGTCCGTATCCGCGTGGACGGCCGTGGTCAGGCTGAGGCCCGTGATGTCGAAGAGCTTGCGCACCAGCGGGGTCGGAGCCGAGATATGGACGTCACCACCGGCTGCCCGGGCCTCCCGGGTGGTCCTGATCATGACGTTGAGCCCCGAGGAGTCCATGAAATCCAGGGCGGACAGGTCCAGCACGAGATGCCGGCGACCGTGCAGGAACTGATTGGCGAAGTGGTGATGAAGCAGGGTCGCCGTGTCCACGTCCAGCTCGCCGCGGATCCGGACGATCGCCGTGGCGGCGTCGTGGATCTCGACCTCGACGTCCAGGTTCTGTTCTCGCTGGGACATGAGCCTCCGCTTTCGCATGATTCATTTCCGGGGCCTGAACACGTGGCCACCGGGGCGTGACGGCGCCTCGACCGCCGCTGGTCGGCGTCTGCCCCCGATCCGCTCCGGTACACGTCAGAGGCGGCTGCGCACGACGTGTGCCAGAGCGGATCGCGGTCATATCAGGCCTACGAGGACCTGGATCGTCTTGCCGCCCCGCAGTGGAGTGATGGTGATGTCCCGGCACAGCCGCTGGATCAGGGGCCAGCCATGGCCGCCGGGCAGCGTGCCGTAGGAGTCGTTCGTGCGGGACACGGTCGCAGGTCGCACGCGGCTGCGGTCGGTCACCTGGAGGCGCAGGCCCTCCCGGGTGATGCGCGCGGCGAAGCGCGTCACACCGCCACCGTGCAGGATGGCGTTGGTCACCAGCTCGGAGGTCACCAGAAGCGCGTCCGCGAGACGGCTCTCCTCGATGCGGCGGGCGGATCCGCCCGCCGCGCCGGCTCCGGAGTCTCCGGTGCCGAGTCGCTCGCTCAACAGCCCTCGTACGGTGGCCCGGGCTTCGGCCGCGCTCCCGGGGCGGGACCACTCAGGGTTCCCCGTGGCAGCTGCTGCGATCTCGGATGTAGTCATGTGCGCGATCTCCCCGTTCGGCCTTACGGAGCCCCCTACGGCCTCTTGTGCCCCAAGCGGCGCTCGGCACACCGGCCTTGTGTACGCCGTCATGGAGCGGTCCATGAGGGCACCCGGGGCGGTCGGACGCGTCCCGGCCGTCCTGTGCGCCGGCAACGGGGTCCGCGTGGGACGTGAGAGCGAACGCCCCGAGCGGGGCGGATGGGATGTCATGTCTGGCCGCTCTGGCCGGTGCGGGGCACGGACATCGGGCGCTGGGCCCGGCCGCGGCGTGCCGCGGCAGCGAGCGCCCGGTCCTGAGCCGTCACCGCGACCAGCTCTTCGAAGAGCGCACGGCCCCCGACCAGTGCCTGACGCAGGGACTCGGCATCCGCCTGCCCCGATGCCGCCTCCCCGCAGGCCCGGTGCAGCTGTAGCGCACCCTGTGCCCGTTCGGGGAAGACCGCGGCCACGGCGCGGAATCGCTCCTCACGCGGCCCGGCGGGGAAGCCGCGTGCGACGGTCAGCTGGTCCAGCAGCTCGGCGGCCTTGGTCACCGCCGCTGCGGGGGAGTCCACGAACCGTTCCTGAAGTCCGGCCCACAGGGCCACATACTGGTCCCGCTCGAGATCACCCAGCGGTTTCATCCTCAGCCGGCCGAACCGGCGTTGCGGGCGGCTGGTGTCGTTCCACCTCACCGGCCGCGCCAGCACAAGGGCGACGGTGAGCACAACCGCCACCCCGAGGATGGCGAGCGCACTGACGGACATGGCTCACTCCTTTCACGGGGATCGTCACTCCCGTAGGGTCACTGTGACACCGGGTTACCGGATCACCGACCGGTAAACGCGTGGGGTGACCGCATGGCAAACAAGCGGAGGAAAGGGCCCCCGAGTGGGGGACGTGCTCCGCCGAGTTGTCCCAGCCCCGCTGACGACCAGGGCTCGTCAACCGTTCTTGCCCTGGTGAGCCCCATTAGGGGGGCGTGGTGAGCGAGTGCAATTGTTGGCCTGCGGCAAGTATTCTTCTTGTCGCCCCGCCGCTCTTCGTGGCAGCCGGGGACCATCCGGGGAAGGGGACACGAGCTGTGACCAGCGCTGTCGGTGCTCAGGGTTCGGGTGCGCGGTCGCCGCGCACCTCGACGGCCCCACTGCCATCGCCCATGCCCGCGCCCGACCTCCGTGTCGAGATGGACGCCTCCTCGACGATCCTTCTGGTGGAGGACGACGACGGTGACGCGCTTCTCGTGGAGGAGACGCTGCGGGACGGTGACCTGACGGTACGTCTGAATCGGGCCCGTTCCCTCGCCGAAGCACTGGGGATGCTGGAGCGCACCGCACGGACGCGCACCCCGTGCGTGCTGCTTGACCTGCATCTGCCGGACGCCCGGGGCCTCGACGTCGTCCAGCAGGTGCTGGCGACCGCTCCGGACGCCGCCGTCGTGGTGCTCACCGGCCTCGCGGAGGAGGGCGTGGGCCTGTCCGCGGTCGCGGCCGGGGCTCAGGACTACCTGATGAAGGGGTCCCTGGACCCCATGGTCCTGGCCCGGTCCATCCGCTACGCCGTCCAGCGCCGCCAGATCGAGCAGGCCGCGGTCGCCCTCGAAGCCAGCCGGATGCAGGCACGGGAGAACGCGCGTCTGGAGCGCGGGCTGCTGCCGTCCCCGCTGCTGGAGGGCGGCTCGGTGAAGGTCTACTCCCGCTATGAGCCGAGCCGGGCCAGCGGGCTGCTCAGCGGCGACTTCTTCGACGTCGTCGAGAAGGCGGACGGGACAGTCCACGCCGTCATTGGTGATGTCTCGGGCCACGGGCCCGACGAGGCGGCACTCGGTGTGTGCCTGCGCGTGGCCTGGCGGTCGTTCACTCTTGCCGGTGTTACGGGCACCACCGTGTGCCGGCTGATGCAACGGGTCCTGGTGGCCGAGCGTACGGGTACGGAGATCTTCGCCACGGTGACCACCGTCGAACTGCCGCCCGGGCTGACCAAGGCGAAGGTGGTACGGGCCGGCCACCCCCCACTCATGCTCCGGCAGAACGCCGAGGTCCGCATGGCCGAGACCACGGTGGGCCCCGCTCTGGGCATGCTGCCCGACGGGGCCTTCGACTGGCACGAGGACGTGTTGGACCTCCCCCCGGACGGCGCGCTCGCGCTCTTCACCGACGGCCTGTTCGAAGGCCGGATCAGCACCGACGGCCGACGGCTGGGGGAGGAGGGACTGCTCGCCCTGGCATCGGCCTGCGCGGACCGTGGGGCCGAGGAGTTCGTCTCCGCGGTGATGTCCGAAACGAGGGCGCTGTCGGCCGACCACGGAGGCCACGGTGACGACGTGGCGCTCCTGTACCTCGAATGGAGCAGGCAGAAGTGACCACCGGCCACAACGAGGCTCCACCGCACCGCGGCACAGAACCCTCCGGGCGCACCAAAGCCGCCCGGCTGACCGTGACGCAGTGGTTCTGGCTCGCGTTCACCGCCGTGCTGGTCGGCGTGTCCGGTTTCGCCTTCGTGGGAGCGCAACTGCTCTCCGAGAACGCCGCGAAGTCCGATGAACTCGTCGACCGCATCCAGCCCTCACGGGTCGATGCCTACCGGTTCCAGAAGGCACTCATCGACCAGGAGACGGGCATACGCGGATACGCGCTCTCCCGTGACTCCCGCTGGCTGGACCCCTATACACAGGGACAGCGGGACGCCGCGTCCGCCGACCGCGCCCTCCGCTCCGGGCTGGCGGACGACGACTCCCGGGTGCTCGCCTCGCTGAGCCATGTGGAGCGTCTGGCGGATGCCTGGCGCAGCGGCTACGCCGTCCCCCTCGTCGCACGCGTCCGCGAGGGCGGCTCGGTGACCAGCGCATCCGAAGAGCTCAGGGCCAGCAAGACCGCGTTCGACCGGCTGCGCGCCGGATTCGACACGCTCAACGCGGATCTGCTCGCCGACCGCAACGCGGCACGGTCCGACATGCACCGCACCCGCGCCGCCCACAACTGGCTCTTCGCCGGAATGCTGGGCGCGTTCGTGGTGATCGCCCTCGGTCTCGCCGTACTGCTGCACAAGGCGGTGGCCCGCCCGCTCACCTCGCTGCGCCTGGCGTCCCAGCGGGTCGCCGACGGTGACTTCGACCGGCGAATCGAACCCACCGGACCCGCCGACATCCGGCACCTCGCCGACGTGGTGGAGTCCATGCGGCGCCGGGTGATCACCGCGCTCGGCGAGTCCCGGACCCGTGCGGACCTGCTGGCCCAGCGCACCGCTGAACTCGACGAGCAGACCGTGGAGCTGCGGCGCTCCAACGCGGAACTGGAGCAGTTCGCCTATGTGGCCTCGCACGACCTCCAGGAGCCCCTCAGGAAGGTGGCCTCCTTCTGCCAGCTGCTGGAGAAGAGGTACGGCGACCAGCTGGACGACCGGGCCAAGCAGTACATCGACTTCGCCGTCGACGGCGCCAAGCGCATGCAGATTCTCATCAACGATCTGCTGACCTACTCCCGCGTGGGCCGGGTCAACGACGCCAGGGACGAGGTCGAGCTCGACGACGCCCTGGACAAGGCGCTCGCCAACCTCGGCGCGGCCGTGGAGGAGGCGGGCGCCGTGATCGAGCGCCCTGAACACCTCGGGGCCACCACCGGTGATCCCACCCTGCTGACCATGCTGTGGCAGAACATCGTGGGCAATGCCGTGAAGTTCCGCGCCCCCGAACGCCCGCCCGTGGTCCGTATCACCGCGGAACGCGACGACGGTGGCGATCTCGCCGGCAGTGGTGAAGACAGCGCCGGCCGCGAGAGCGACGGGGCAGGCGTCTGGCGCTACCGCGTCACCGACAACGGAATCGGGATCCCCGCGGAGTTCAGCGAGAAGGTCTTCGTGATCTTCCAGCGGCTCCACGGGCGCGACGCCTACACCGGTACGGGCATAGGGCTCGCCCTCTGCAAGAAGATCGTCGAGTACCACGGCGGCCGCATCTGGATCGAAAGCGCCCACACCGGCGGCACCGAGATCCACTTCACCCTGCCCGCAGCCGAGCCCGCCACCACCCCCATCCTCAGCAGCGCCACAGGAGACCACGCATGAACGCCGCTTCCCAGCCGATCGAGGTCCTCCTGGTCGAGGACGACCCGGGCGATGAACTGATGACCCGGGAGGCCTTCGAGGACAACAAGATCGGCAACACGCTCCATGTGGTCCGGGACGGGCAGGAGGCGCTCGACTTCCTCTACCGCAGGGGTGAGCACAGCGACGCGCCCCGTCCGGACCTCATCCTCCTCGACCTCAACCTCCCCAAGTACGACGGCCGGCAGGTCCTGGAACGCATCAAGGCCGACACCGACCTCACGCATATCCCGGTCGTCGTGCTGACCACGTCGTCGGCCGAGGAGGACATCCTGCGCAGCTACCGGCTCCACGCCAGCGCCTATGTGACCAAGCCGGTGGACCTGGAACAGTTCATCGCGGCCATCAGGAAGATCGACGACTTCTTCGTCACGGTCGTGCGTCTGCCACGTCCCTGATCCTGAGCGGCGATCCCTGCCCGCCCCCCGCACGCTGCTGCCTCCGATCCAGTGCATCGCGGAAGCCGGTGAGGCCTTCGAGTAGGGCGGCACGGGCAGCGGGGTCCATGGCGTCGATGGCGCTCAGCAGGGCCTCCTCGCGCTGCGCCCGTACATCGCGCAGATACGCCTTCGCCCGGGCGGTCAGATGCAGGGTGAGCTCTCTGCGGCTCACCCGGCTCCGGGTGCGTTCCACGAATCCCATGGTCTCGAGGCGGTCGCACAGGCGGCTCACGGATGACGGCGCCGCTCCGAGCAGCTCGCCCAGAGCGCGGAGATTGGTGCCTTCGGCCCGCTCGATGCCGTAGAGCACACGCCGCTGGGAAGCGGACACCGGAGTCGGTGCGACGCTCTCACAACCCCGTTCCCAGAGGACTTCGAGCAGCTCGACGACCTCCCCCGCGGCTCGGGGAGCCTCGTGTGACCGGTGTCGGGAGGGAGTGGGCTCCGTGTGCATATTTTGGGACACTCCGAATCGGCCATGTCTTCCGCATGGCAACTGTATCCCTACCGCCGTGCCCGGTCCGTGGCTTGTTCGCCACGCACCGGGCACGCGCTCCAGGCTCTGTCCGGATCAGGCGGCGGTTTCGAGGAGACCCTTGCGCAGTCGCTTGATGATGCGGTTGAGCAGACGGGAGACATGCATCTGGGAGATGTCCAGCTGTTCGCCGATCTGGGCCTGGGTGAGCTCCATGACGAAGCGCATGTGCAGAATGCGGCGGTCACGGTCGTCCAGCTGGGCGATCAGCGGGGCGAGGGAGTGGAAGTCCTCGATGAGCTCCAGGGCCCGCTCTTCCTCGCCGATGAAGTCGGCCAGTGCCGCCTCGCTGTCCTGAGCGGCGTCGCCGGAGAGCGCGGCGTCCAGCGAAGCGGAGTTGTAGGCGTTGGACGCCTTGCGCGCCTCGATGACCTCTTCCTCCGTCAGGGACATGAGCTCGGACAGCTCACGCACGGTGGGGGTGCGGCCGAGGCGGCTGCGCAGTTCCTCGGTGGCCTTGGCCAGCTCGACCCTGGCTTCCTGGAGCCTCCGCGGGACGTGCACGGCCCAGCTGGTGTCGCGGAAGAACCGCTTGATCTCGCCGACGATGCAGGGCACGGCGAAGGTGGTGAACTCCACCTCGCGGGACACGTCGAACCGGTCGATGGCCTTGATGAGGCCGATCGTGCCGACCTGCACGATGTCCTCCATCTCGTCCGCGCCCCGGCTGCGGAACCGGCCCGCGGCATAGCGGACCAGGGACAGGTTCATCTCGATCAGCGTGTTGCGCACGTACTGGTACTCGTGCGTGCCTTCCTCCAACACCGCCAGACGGGCGAAGAACTGGCGGGAGAGCTCCCGTGCGTCCTGGGGAGACACCAGCAGGGGAGCCTCGGGCCGGTCGAGCGATTCGAGAAGGTCGTGGCTGTGCGTGCCAGCCGCCACCGCCGTCGTGCCATCTGCCGTGGTGATCGCTGCGCTCACGGTCGCCATACCCTTCACCTCTGTCTTCCGATCCGTCACCCGTGGGGGTCGCTTACCCCCGATCACGCATCGCATTCCCGGAAATTGCTCCGGTTGGCCCGGAAGCCGTCCGGCCCCCTTCCGGCTCTCGGCCGGGCTCCCCGCTCACGAGGTGGACCACCTGGTCGGCGACCGTCTCGAGGATGTCCGCGGCGGTGCCGGCCGTGCCATCGGCCTGCTCGTCCCCGAGGACCAGGAAGTTGAGGGTCAGTCCGTCCGTCATGACGGCCAGATAGCGTGCCAGCACCGGCACCGGTACGCGGGGTTCGAACCCCATGCTCGCGCGGAGCTGCTGGATGAGTTCGGTGTACGTGGCGGAGTACATGGCGTACTGCCGCCGTGCGAGGTGCTCGAACCCCGGCTGGCGCAGGGCGTACTGCGTCAGCTCGTAGGTGAGCATGTGCTCGCCCGGGTTGGCGGACACATGGTCCCAGTAGGCCCGGAACCCGGAGAGGATGGTCTCCCGGAGGGTGGCCCTGGGCTGGATGGCCTCCTTCACCACCGCCAGATAGTGGTCGGTGATGGTCGTGATCACGGATTCGAGCAGGGCCTGCTTGGAGTCGAAGCAGTAGTGGAAGACGCTCAGCGAAACGCCCGCTTCGGCCGCGATGGAGCGGGTGGTGGTCCGGGCGACGCCGTCGCGCGTCATCGCCCGGATCGCCGCTTCTATCAGTTGTCGTCTGCGCTCGGCCGACGGCATCCGTGCCATGGGGTTCCGGTCCTTCCCGCCCGGGCTCCCGGTACCCGGGAGCCCGGGCGGGTGCCCTCAGGCGCTGTAGATCCCCACCTCATGCAGGGAGTAGCCCCACTTGGTGCCTCGCTCCTGTCCCAGGATCCGCACATAGCGGGCGGTCGTCCCCGCGAACTGCGCCGTGTCCAGACCCCCGTCACCCGTGGCCGTGGACCAGACCGACCGCCAGTCGCTGCCGTCGCCGGACACCTCGATGCGGTAGGCCTTGCCGTACGCGCGTTCCCATTCGAGGGTGACCCGCTTGATCAGACTCGGCGTGCCGAGGTCGATCCGGAGCCACTGGCCGTCACTCCAGTCGCTCGCCCAGCGGGTCCTCGCCTGGCCGTCCACGGCCCGGTCGGGAGCGTAGCTCGTGAACAGGTTCCACTCGGACGAACTGGCGGACGCCGACGAGCCCGCAGCGAGGTTCACCCCCGCCTTGTGGCTCTCGGACGCCCCCCAGGTGCGCAGATAGGACTCGGCGCCCTTGAACAGGTCGTCCAGCACATCCTGGCCGCCGATCTGCCGGATGTCCTCCAGCCAGTCCGGGACCAGGCCGTAGTGCGAGGCTCCGTCGGTATTGATGTCCCAGGTGCGTTCGCCGGTGGTCTGCTTCTCGATGACGGATCCGCCGTCGACGCTGCGGAAGGGGTAGCGCACCGGGTTCGAGGTGTCCGCCCCGCGGGGCCCCGGCCAGCCGCCGACTCCGTTCATGTCGGTCCCGTAGCCGTAGCCGACCCCGTACTTGTCGCGCAGGTCCTTCGTGCGCCGGGCCTCCGCCACGAATCCCTCGGAGCCGTTCATGTACTGGGCGATGAATCCGCCAAGGCGGTAGACCCGTTCGGTCCACCCGGCGTCCATCCAGCCGTGGGAGGAGATCACACCCGGGTACGAGCCGGATTCGGCGATGTCGAGGACCCGGCCTGCCGCCTTGACGCTCATATGGTCGATCTCGAGCATCATCTTGCGCTGCATCATCCCTCGTACGGCGTACTCACCGAGATCCGTGAGGCCCCGGGTGTTGCACTGCGCGTCCGCGGCGTACGACGGGACCTTCACCCCGGCCGGCAGCTGCTTCTCCGCCCCGGCTGCCGAGGCGAGGCCGATGGGGTTGTCATGCTGGGCGCCCGTGCACTTCTCCGTCTTCCAGAAGGTTCCGGTCGACAGGAACTGGCCCACGTTGATGGCGGTGCCCAGGGTGCCGGAGTCGAACCGCACACCGCACAGTGCGTTGTCGAACTTGTGACACAGGAACATGCTGCGGACGCCGAGGCTGTACAGCTCGTCCAGGCCGCGGTCGACGTCCTGCTTGCTGCACTGCGCGATGTCCAGGATCATCTTGCAGCCGAACGGCTCGGAGGTCTCGACCCCCAGCACCACGGCCAGCTTGCCCTGTTCGATGACCTCGCGGGCCTGTGCGGAGTCGGTGACGATCCTGAACCAGCCCTTGCCAGGGCCGCCGTACATGGTGTCGATGAACGACTGCATCTCGTACGTCTTCTGCGCCTGGAGGCGGATGGACGTCATCTCGTCGCAGCTGCGGTCCTTGAAGAAGTAGACCGAGCAGATCACGCCGTTGGTGACGAGGTCGTTGACGAGCACCCGCTGGCCGCCGCGCCAGGCGCGTTCGACCCAGGCGTAGTAGTTCTGCTGGTGGGTCAGCGAGTCATGGGCGGGCCAGTCCTTGAACGTGGGCCAGCCGTTGGGGTCGTGCTTGCCGTCGCCGCCCTTGGTGATGAAGTCGAAGATCGCGAGCGAGCCGTCGGGGTAGTGCTCGGGGCAGTCCTTGAGCGCGTCGGCGACGCCCTGCGTGGAGAAGGTCTTACCGCAGATGAGCCGGCCGCCGAAGGCCTCGTTGGACATCAGGTGGTCGTGGGCGTCGACGAAGCCGCGCACCCGGCCCTGTGCGTCCGTCCCCTTGAAGGGTTCACCCGTGACATTGATCTGGGAGTCGGGCGCTGGTCGCGCGGTCGGATCCCACCATCCCGACTGTGCGGAGGAGGCCGGGGCCGTGCCGAAGACCATGGCCATCACCGTGAGGAGTAACGAGAGGATCGCCAGGGGGCTGCGCCGGCGCTGTGGGGGTCGCGTCATGGTCATCACCCATGCCTTTTTGGGGTCAGCACGTGTCAGCACGGTCCATGACCGGTCCCGGCCCCTGGCTCGGGGGCCGGCTTGTCATGAACCATGCAAAGCGGTGCCCCGAGAATCGCGACTCCCGTCAACGGAGTCAATAGTCCGGGACGGGCGACCTGATGGCTCCAGCCTCGCTCGATCCCGGCGTAGCGATGAGTGGGCGGACGGTGACGTCTGGTGCAAAGAAATGTGCTGATTTAATCAGGACATACATATATCGGATGAATTCAGCACAATAGGGGGCGATGGGTATCCCCGCGTGGGGCGCGTCATCAGCGCTTCGCCGCCGGCAGGCAGCGGAAAGGAGTCGGCTGGTGCCATCGGTTCGACCGGGGGACGAACAGGCTCCCGGTGCGCTCCGGTCCGAGCCGGGGTCGCTGCTGGAGCATGTCTCGGTGGCCGTTTTCGGCATCGGTGAGGACGACGAGATCTGCTTCTGGGGGCCGGGCGCCCAGGACCTGTTCGGGTACGACGCGCAGACGGTGCTGACCCGGCCGGCCGGGATCCTCTTCCGCGGCGAGCCCGACGGCGACGGTGACGGCCCCCAGGCTGAGGCCGCACGGCTGGCCGAACGCGGTCGCGCGGGCTACTGGCGGGGACGGCTGCCGGCGCGCCACCGGGACGGGACCGAATTCAGCTGCGGATTCCGGGTCTTCCCGGTGGCCGGCTCATCGGGCCGCTCGGTCGTCCTCGGTCTGGCCAGCCCCAGCGCCGAACTGGACCGGGTCAAGGACAACCTGGCCTTCCTCGACGCCCTCTTCGAGGCCTGTCCCATCGGCCTGGTCATGCTCGACGACGAGCTGCGCTACATCCACCTCAACCAGGCGCTCGCCGACATGGACGGCCTCTCCATCGAGGAGCACATCGGGCGCCGGGTGGACGAGGTCATGGTCACCTCGGACGGCGGTGAGTACGAGCGGACGCTCCGCACGGTCGCCAGTGAGCAGCGGCCGGTCGTGGGCGCGCTGGTGGGACTGCGCACGGCCGGATACCCGGACCGCGATCAGGTCAGATCCATGAGCTTCTTCCCGCTCAGCGGGGCCGTCGGCACCCGCTCGGGTCTCGGCGGGCTGATGGTGGACGTGACCGACCGGGAACGGGCCATCAAAGAGGCGAGCGCCAGCCGCAGGCGCCTCGATCTCCTCGACCGCGCCGCGGCCAGCATCGGCACCACCCTGGATCTCGACGTCACCGCCCAGGAACTGGTGGACGCCGCCGTCCCCGAATTCGCCGACGCCTCCGTGGTGGAGATCGTCGAGTGGATGGACGAGAGCCTGCCCTTCCTGCCCGAGTGGCCCCTGACCACCTGCCGGATCGCCTCCGGGACCGTGCTGCCTCCGCCCGCCACCGCGGTGGTGGGCGGGCTGGACCGCATGACGTACCCGCCCGGTTCCGCCATCCACCGGATGATGTCCACCGGCCGCCCCCTCTGCGTCACCATCAACGACGAGTTCATGGCCCGGACCATCGTTCACGAGGAGCGCGCCCGGCTGCTGCGGCAGAGCGGTCTGGAGTACATCCTCATCGCTCCGCTGGCCGCCCGCGGCACGGTTCAGGGCCTCACCATGTTCGGACGCTCCGCCGCCCGCCCGGCCTTCACCGACGACGATCTCAGCCTGGCCGCCGAATTGGCGTCCCGGGCCGCGATCTGCCTGGACAACGCACGCCTCTACCGCCAGGTGCAGGACATCGCGCTCACTCTCCAGCGGGCGCTGCTCCCCAGTGCCCTGGCCGTCAGCCCGCACGTCGAGGTCGCCCACCGCTATGTCCCGGGCAGCCGTATCACCGAGGTCGGCGGTGACTGGTACGACGTGATCGGTCTGCCCGGAGGGCGGGTCGCCCTGGTCGTCGGGGACGTGATGGGCCACGGCGTGCCCGCTGCCGCGGCCATGGGGCGGCTGCACATCAGCGCCAGGGCCCTGGCCAGGCACAAGCAGGAACCGGACGAACTGCTCGCCGAGCTCGACATCTGCGCCCAGGACGCGGGCATCGAGCTGGCGACCTGCCTCTACATCGTGTACGACCCGGCGACCGGCCGCGCCAGGATCGCCAACGCGGGCCACCCCCCGCCGCTCGTCCTGCACCCCGACGGCACGGTCCATGCCATCGCCGAGGTCCTGGGCGTGCCGCTCGGGATCGGCGGCCACCCCTTCGCGACCACCGAGGTCGAGCTTCCGGACGACGCCGTCATCGCCCTGTACACGGACGGCCTCATCGAGACCCGCGGCCGGGACATCGAGGAGGGCATGACCTTGGTGAGTGCCGAACTGCGGGGGGCGTCGGGTGGGTTGGAGGACACGGTGGAGCGGATCCTCGCCCGCCTGCTGCCGCACCCGCCGGGCGATGACACGGTGCTGGTGCTCGCCCGGGTGCGCAGAGCCCGCTGCCCCTGACGTGACTGCCCGCTACTCGCGGTGCGCCGGGTCGTCAGTCCCGTCCGAGCCAGAGGTCGGGGCCGAACACCTCGTAGTGGACCGACTGGGCCGGGACGCCGCGCCGCAGCAGATCGCCGCGGAACGCGCGCATGAACGGCAGTGGCCCGCACATGTAGACGGTCACCCCGTCGGGCAGGTCCAGGGCGCCGGCATCGGCCCGGCCGGGCAGGGTCCCGGGCGGAAGGCCGGTGTGGCCGGAGTCCCCGGGGCTCTCGTACCAGAGCCGCAGCGTCGCACCGGGAAGGCGGCTCGCCAGCGCTCGTAGTTCGTCGCGGTGGGCGTGGTCGTCCGGGCTGCGGTCGGCGTGGACGACCGTCACCGTACGCGAGGAACCGGTACGGGCCAGCTCGTCCAGCATGGACAGCATCGGCGTGCAGCCGATTCCCGCGGAGGCGAGGAGCAGAGGGCCGTCCCCCGGGGGCAGGACCAGGTCGCCGAAGGGGGCGGAGACGGTGAGCGCGTCGCCCGGCCGTGCGTGTGCGTGCAGCCACGACGACACCTCGCCCTCCGGGTCGTTGCCGTCTGCCACCCGCTTGACGGTGATCCGCCAGTGCGCCCGGCCGGGTGCCGACGAGAGGCTGTACTGGCGGATCTGCCGTGCGCCGTCGGGGAGTTGGACCTGCACGCTGACGTACTGGCCCGGCTGGAACGGTGCGAGGGGGCCGCCGTCGGCGGGGTGCAGCGCCAGTGAGACGGCGTCGGATGCCTCTGTCCGGCGCTCGGCGACCACCATCTGACGCCAGACCTCGCCCTCGGCCATGCCGGCCTCACGGTAGAGGCGGGCCTCGATGGCGATGAGGGCGTTGGCCATCAGCCAGTACACCTCGTCCCAGGCCTCGGCCACCTCCGGCGTGACGGTGTCCTCGCCGAGCACCTCGACTATCGCGGCGAAGAGATGGCGGTGGACGAGCTTGTACTGCTCCGAGGTGACGCCCAGCGAGGCGTGCTTGTGGGCGATCCTCAGCAGGAGGGCGTCCGGCCGGTCATCGGGCCGTTCGAGCAGCATGCCGGCGAAACCGGCGATCGACCCGGCGAGCGCCTGCCGCTGCGCCCCGCTGGCCTGGTTTCCCCGGTTGAACAGATCGTTGAGCAGGGCGGGGTGCTCCTCGAAGAGCCTGCGGTAGAAAGCCTCGGCCACCTCGCCGATGGCAGCGCCGACGACCGGCAGGGTGGCGCGGATGACCGGGGCGGATCTCGCGGACAGCATGGCACTCCTAATTGGTAGATGATCTTCGTATTTGAAGAGTGGAAACGGGTCCCGGTGGCGAGGGGGAGTGGGGTCAGATCCGGGTGCGTCCCACCAGGGCGACCAGTACCGGGCCGGTGGGTGGGCTCACCAGGTCGGCGACGCTGAGAGGGTCGAGCGTGGCGTAGAAGGCCTCCTGGGCGTCCCGCAGTGCGTGGCGGAGCCGGCACGCACTGCGGAGCGGGCAGGGCGGATCACCCTCGCAGGCGACGACCTCGTCCTCGCCCTCCAGCTCGCGCACCAGCCGCCCGACCGATGTCTGCCGCCCCGCCTCGGTGAGTGCCAGCCCGCCGCCGCGTCCGCGTCGTGCCTCCACCACGCCGAGGTGCTGGAGTCGCGCGATGGCCTTGGCCATGTGGGTGTAGGGCACGTCCACGGCGTCCGCCACCTCGCGGGTGGTGAGCGGCTCGCCGGTGTGACGGACCGCGAGGCGCATCACGGCGCGGAGCGCCAGGTCGGTGAACTTCGTGAGCCGCATGGCTGGACGGTAGCAAATAAGCATTTGATATTCCTATTAAAGGATCGTGAGGGCGGTGTGAGCTCGGTCTCGCCCCGCTCGTGGGTCGCGGGGTGGGCGGGTCCGCCGTACACAGGAATCAGGAGGTGCGCGTCATGAACGAGCAGAGTCGCGGGGTGGCACCCCGGCAGCTGGAGGAAGCCCAGCTGCTCAAGGAGCTGGAGGCGGTCCACCGCACACGCCATGAAACCTTGCTGCACGGATCCGACGATGCTCTGGCGACCCACACGGTGCGGATGAAGGAGCTGGAGGGCGAGTATCTGCGCCGGCATCCTGACCGCGCCCCGGTGGCGGGCCGTACGCGGGCGGGCGCGCGGGCCCGCGACGACTGGAAGTGAGCTGTCAGACCCGTGCCGGGGGTCGTGGCCGGCCGTGACCGGGTGCACGGGCCGGGGTGTGGCTGTCGGGGTGAGTCGCGGGGATGCCAGGAAATTGCGCCGGAGATCCTAAGAAATCGCACAGGAACGGAGCCCTGGACTTCGGAAGCCCTGCGTGGTGACATGCATACGTCAAGCAATGCTCGCTCACTCGTTGGGCTGCCCCCGGACGGACGCCTCAGCAGCCCGGTACGCACCGCCCGTTTCGCCCGAGCATTCCCCGCGCCGTGCCCCGCCGCACGGTATCCCCGCACCTCACCTCATGACTCCATCAGGAGGATGAACGATGAGACCTGCCCCCACGCTCAAGCGCTTACCGGTGGCCCTGGCCGCCGGCGCGGCGCTCGTCGGCATCGCCGTGGCTCCCGCCTCCGCCGCAACAACGCCGTTGGCCTTCGCCTGCCAGGCGACCCCGCCCATCGGAGGTGCGCAGACCTTCGAGGTCGCGAGCGGCGTCGACGCCACCGCTCCGGCCTCGATCGCGGCCGGCAGCGCATTCCGGGTGTCGCTGGCACCCACGACCATGACCGTCCCCGGCTCCGTCAGCGGTTACACGGTCAAGAACATCAACAACATCAAACTGAGCATGCCGGTGCCCGCCAACTCCACCCTCACGGGACAGTCCCTCTCCGGCGGATCCGGTCTCGGCTCGGGCACGCCGAGCGTCGCCGTCAGCGGTGGCACCGTCACCATGACCGTGCCGGGACCGATCAACGGCGGTGCCACCTTCACCCTGCCCACGGTCAACCTGGACCTGACGGCCGGGGCGGCGGGCACCAGCATCACGACCCAGCTCGCCGGCACCAGCTACTCGAGCCCGGGTCTCACCTTCACCGCGAAGGTGCCGGTGATCTTCGTGACCGTCAACGTGCCGACGTCCTGCTATCCGGCACCGAACCCGGTGCTGAGCACCACGACCGTCAGCTGACCGAACACCGCACGAAGCCGGTGGGGTGCCGTCCACGGCACCCCACCGGCCCCATCGCCCGTGCTGCGACCGGGTCAAGTGCTCCAGCGCGGAGCCCTCAGTGCCCGGTCCTCTTGCGGATGCGGTCGGCCGCCTTCTCCGCCATCTCCTGCGCCTTGCCGAGCAACTGGTCGCTGCGGCCCTCCCGCTCCATGGAACGGCGGCCCATCGTCTTGCCGAGGCTTTCCTTGACCTTGCCCTTGATCTGCTTCGTCTTCCCCTTGTGCATGGGATCGCCGTCCTCTCGGGCTCTGAAGGGTCGGTCCGACGGGACCCAGCCCAGTTCACCGTGCGCCAGGGCGGTGGCAGCCGCAACCGGCGGCGGTTCGTGAGCCCTCCGGGTACCCGCGGGTGGTACAGCGGAAACGCCGTGTTTCCCGCCCGCCTCTCCGGCACGGGAGCGAGTAGCGTGATTTGGTTGCAGTCACGCAGTGTGCGGCGAAATGGGGTTGGCAAGTCGTGTCGACGTCAAGTCATGCGGTGTTCGGCGCTCCGTGCTGGGTCAGCCTCATGGCCCGCGACCTGCATGCCGCGCAGCACTTCTACGGCGCCGTGCTCGGCTGGGAGTTCCGGCCCACCCGGCTGGGAGAGGAGTTCTCCGTCGCGTTCTCCGGCGGAGCACCGGTCGCCGGAATCGGCGCCCTCGCCCGAAGTCTCGCGGTCGCCGTCGAATGGGTCCCTTACTTCGCCGTCGACGACGCGGATGCGACCGCCGCCCGCATCAGGGAGCGCAGTGCCACCGTCGCCGTGGGCCCGATCAGCTTCGGCACCGGCCGGGCCGCCCTCGCCGCGGACCGTGACGGTGCCGTCTTCGGCTTCTGGCAGGGCAGGGTCATCCCCGACTGGAGCGTGGGACAGGGCCGCGCCCCCGCCTGGCTGGAGCTGCGTACCCGGGACGCCTTCGAGGCGGCCATCTTCTACGCCGAGGTCTTCGACTGGGGCTGCGAACGTCCCGGCTGCGTCCAGGTGTCCTACGAGGACGAGCACGTCGTGCTGCGCCACGGGGCGGACAAGGTCGCACGGCTCACCGGCGGCGCGGTCGAGGCGGCCCCGGACCCGCGGATCCGGCCGCGCTGGCACGTGTACTTCTACGTGCCCGACATCGGCACCGCCATCAGTGCGGCGACCCGCCTCGGGGGCGGCGCCGTCACGGAGCCCGAGACGGACGACGCCGGTGACCGCGTCATGCTCCGGGACCCGGACGGCGGGATCTTCACGGTCGTCACGCGCCTCCCGGGATAGTCACCTTCCGTAGTGAACCGCTCGACTGGTTTCGTTTGCCCTCGTTTGCCCATGCGAGCGCCTTGGATAAGGTGATCTAGGGAGATCCCGAGACAGCACGAGAAGACCGCCGGGGACCACGCGGCACCCACACCGTGCCCGCTGCCCTCGGAGTGAGGCCGTTGCGTGGCCACAGACGAGCGCGCGAAGAACGTGCCGGACCAGCCCCCCACGGCGGTCGGGTACGCGGGTGTGCTCCGTGATCTCCTCCCGGTGGCCCTCTGGAAGACCGACACGGAGGGCGTCCTCATCGAGTGGTCGCTCGCCGCCCAGGACCTGCTCGGCTACGCCCCGGAACAGCTGCTGGGCCGGAACGGGATCCCGATCCTGGTGCCGGAGGCGAACTGGGAGCTCGCCGGACAGCTGAACGAGAAGGTCATCGCGGGCGACACGATCATCGGAGCGCTCCCCGTACGCCACCGGGACGGGCACATCGTGCCCATGGAGATGTGGATCTGTCCCTCCTCCGCCCCGGGAGGGGGCACGGGCATCCTGGTCGTCGCCGTGGAGACCTCGGCCGTACTGAGGATGCGGGACGCGCTGGCGGCGATGGAGGGACTCTTCACCCAGTCGCCCATCGGGCTGGCCATGCTGGGGCCCGATCTGCGCTACGTACGGGTCAACGACGCGCTCGCGCGGATGAACGGCGTCCCCTCCGCCGAGCACCTCGGCAAACGGCCTTCCGATGTGGCTCCGGGCGCGGTGACCCGGGCTCTCGAACGGGTGATGCGGCAGGCACTCGCCAGCGGTGTGCCCGTGGTCGACGTGCGCGGCACGGGCCGCACCCGCGCCGACCCCGACCACGACCGCACCTGGTCCTGCTCCTGCGCACCGCTGCTCGACACCAACGGCCAGGGACTCGGGCTGATCGCCTCCCTGATCGACATCACCGAGGGGCAGCGGGCCCAGGCCGAGGCAGAACGGGCCCGCCGGTACTTCGCGCTGCTGGCCGAGGCGGGCACACGCGTCGGGACCACACTGGACCTGCGACAGACCGCCGAGGAAGTGGTGCGGCTGCTGGTGCCGCAGGTGTCCGACTCCGCTGACGTGCAGCTGTTCGAGGAGGTCATCGACCCCGAGGAGGCCGCCTCCTCCAGCCACGGTGTGCTCCGCAGGGTCGCCGTCACCTTCCCCGATCCCGAAGCCCCCACGGCGAAACTGGTCGTCGGCATGACCTTCCAGGTCCCCGCCGGCTCGGTGTACGAACAGGCCATCGCCGAGGGACGCCCGATGAACCTCTACGAGTCGGACCTCCCGACCCTGATGTCCGGTCCGCACGGCGACCGGCTGCGCACCTACTTCGCGGGCCGGATGTGCTGCGCGCGACTGGTCCCGCTGGTCGCACGCGGCAAGGTGCTCGGGGCGGTCATACTCACCCGGACACGCGACCGCGAGCCGTTCGACGACCAGGACCGCGTGCTCATCGACGAACTCGTCGCCCGGGCGGCGCTGAGCATCGACAACGCCCGTATGTACACCGCCCAGCGGGCCGCGTCGCTCGCCCTGCGGCGCAGCCTCGCACACAGTTCACTGCCCCGGGTGGCCGGCCTGGAACTCACCGGCCGCTACCTGCCCGCGAGCGACCACGCCGTGGGCGGCGACTGGTTCGACGCCATCGCCCTGCCCGACGGCAGCACCGGCCTGGTCATCGGCGATGTCATGGGCCACGGCGTCCACGCGGCGGCGGTGATGGGTCAACTGCGCACGGCGGTACGCACACTGGCCCGCCACGGCGTCCCTCCGGACCGCATCCTGTGCTCGCTGGACGCGGCCGTGGCCGAACTCGGCGAGAACGAGATGGCGACCTGCGTCTACGCCGTCCACGACCCGGCCACGGAGACCTGCGTGATCGCCAGGGCCGGACATCCGCCGCCCGCGATCGTCGATCCCCGGGGGGCGGTCACCTTCCTCAACGGCCCGCCGGGCCTCCCGCTGGGCACCTGCGGTCCGGGCTTCCAGACCGAGCGGGTCGAGCTCCCGCCCGGAAGCCTGCTGGTGCTGTACACGGACGGCCTGATCGAGACCCGCGACCGGGACATCGACCAGGGCATGCGCGAGCTCGCCGGTGCGCTGCGGGAGCTCGACCGCCCGCTGGACGAGATCAGCGACCGGATCCTCGACCAACTGCTGACCTCCGAGGTCCAGGACGACGTGGCCGTGCTTCTCGCCCGGTCCCTGCCGTACACGCCCTGAGGGGTCCCCGTGATCCCTGGTGGATCAGCGTGCGGCGACAACAACGCAGCGTGGGTGTACCGCCCGGCGAAGCCGGGGAGCCTGCCGCAGCCGGCGTCGTGCCCCCGCTGGGGATCACGGGACAGCCCTCAGTGGCGCCCGGCACCGAACAGGGCGTCCGCGATGAGAACCGCCGCGTCTGCGCCGAACACGGCCGATCCCCGGGCCACTTGCCGGTCGCGGTCGGCACCGGACCGGGCGAGCAGTCCGGCCGCGGCCGCCAGTCCGGCCGCGTCCCGGGCATGGAGCGACAGGCCCGCGGCCGCCATCCGCCGGACACCTTCGGCGCCATGGCCGGGAATGGGGCGGTAGCCGACCACCGGAAGGCCCGCGGCCAGAGCCTGCACCGCCGTCTGCCCCGCCGCGTTGTCGACCAGCACCCGGGCCGACGCCATCAGAGGCGCCATGTCCGGCACCCAGCCCAGGGCCAGCACACCCGGAAGCCCGGACGCACGCCGCAGCAGCCCGCGGTCACGGCCGCAGAGGAGCACCGGCAGCAGGCCGTGGTGCGCCAGCGAGCGGACCGTGCCGGTGAGCGCCGAACCCGCACCCCACGCCCCCGCGGACACCAGAACCGGCGGACGGCCCGCGCCACGCCTCGCGAAGACCGAACCCCAGACGCAGCCGGGCGGTGCGGACCCGGCAGCAGCGCAGAACTCCGGTGCCACGACGGGACCGGAGACCGCCGCCCGCCGCCCGGTCGCGGCGCGGGCCGCCGCCGCGACCTCGCCGGTGACGCAGACATAGAGGTCGTTCCCCGGGTGCAGCCAGCCGCGGTGCGCTGCGAAGTCGGTGATGTACACGGCGGCCGGTACGGACAGGGCCCCACGGCCACGCAGCCGGCCGGTGATCTGACCGGCCAGATGGAAGGTGGCCACCACCGCGTCCGGGCGCCACCGGCCGACCAGTGCCATCAGCGCCCGCTCGGCGGTCACGGCGAGCGGTGTGCTGCTGGGCGCGGTGCCGCGCGCGGGGGACAGGAACAGCGCGTAGATCCCCGAGTACAGCCAAGGGGCATGACGGACCATCACCCGATAGGAGCTGCGCAGGGCGCGCCCCGTCCCCGGGGGCAGCAGCGTCAGCACGTCCCTGACGAGCACGTCGGCACCCTGTGTACGCAACCGTCGTGCCAGCTCCCCGGCCACGGCGTCGTGACCGGCGCCCATGCTCGCGCTGAGCACCAGGAACCGCCGTCTCGCCATGACCCTCCCGGGTGTGCAGGGAATGTCCTCCCGTCGCGGCGCCAACGGCACCAGAGGCTGAATGCCGTGCGTGACCGGTGGTGAATCGGCCCGTTCGGGTGGCTCGGTGGGTGCGCCGCCCCCGGTGGGCGGGCTGTTCGCGGTCCCAGCACGGAAGCTGGCAGAGGCCGGTGAGTCGAGGAGATCCGGAGGACCGACGATGCTCGAGACAGCGCCCGGCTCGTCCCCGCGCACCACCGGACGCTGCGCGGGGCGCCCCGTCGCGCTCATCACCGGAGCGTCATCGGGCATCGGCGAGGCGACCGCGGAACTGCTCGGTGCCGAGGACCGGTGGCTGCTGCTGCTCAACGGCCGCGACGAGGCCCGCCTGGCCCGCGTCGCGCGCCGTACCGGTGGCATCGCACTGCCCGGCGACCTCTCCACCGCCTCCGGCCACGAACGCCTGATCCACGAGGCGCTGGAGCGCGCGGGCCGGGTCGACGCACTGGTCGCGGGGGCGGGCATCGGCTGGTCCGGCCCCCTGGCGAGTATGCCGGCCGAGGCCGTCGACCGGCTGCTCACGGTCAATCTGACCGCTGCTGTGCACCTGGTGCGTCTGGTGCTGCCCCAGATGCTCGACCGGGGTTCGGGACGGATCGTGCTCATCGGATCCATGGCCGGCTCTGTGGGGGTCGCCAACGAGGCGGTCTACGCGGCGACCAAGGGAGGGCTCCAGAGCTTCGCGGACAGCCTGCGATACGAGCTCGCGGGCACCCGCGTCAAGGTGTGCCTGGTGTCACCGGGCGCCGTGGACACTCCGTTCTTCGCCCACAGAGGAGCCCCGTACCACCGCGAGCGGCCCCGCCCCGTGTCCGCCGAGCGCGTCGCGAGAGCCGTCCGGCGTGCCCTCGTGCGGGGCCGTGAGGAGGCCTTCGTGCCGGGCTGGCTCGGGCTGCCGGCCCGGCTGCACGGGGCCGCACCCGGGGTCTTCAGGTCACTCGCCAAACGAGCCGGCTGAGCCGGGGCCGCCGATGACCACGCCCGCGGTCGCGCCGACGCCGCTCGCGGTGCTGGGGAACGCGGGGCGGAACGCGTCCGTGCTCCGGCGCCGGGCCGCAGCCCGGGCGCGCAACACGCCCCACGAGAGGGAGGCGTCACGATGAGACCGGTACACCTGCCGCGGCCCCCGGCCCGCTCCGTGGCCGCCCTCGCCGCGCTGGCGGTGGCGGGATGGCACATCGCTCCGGCCGCGACCTGGCTCCCACAGGTACGCGCCGCGCTCGGAGCACGACCCGGGGTCGGGCTCGACGGCCGAGGACACCCCGGCCGGGTGGCCCTGACCTTCGACGACGGACCTGACCCCACCACCACCCCGTACTTCCTGCTCGCCCTCGAGCAGCTCTCGGTGCGCGCCACCTTCTTCGTCCTGGGCGAGCGGCTGGCACGGCATCCCGGCCTCGGGCTGCGGATCGTCGCCGAAGGACATGAACTGGCGGTCCACGGCTGGCGGCACGACAAACCCTGGACGCCGCGCCCCGGTCGCGACGCCCGGGATGTGCTGCGCGCCGCCACACTGGTCCACCGCGTCTCGGGTACCTACCCCCGGTGGTACCGGCCGCCCTACGGGATCCTCACCGGTGGGCGGCTCGCCGCCGCCCGGCGGGCTGGTCTCTCGACCGTTCTCTGGTCCGGCTGGGGGCGCGACTGGACGGCCCGGGCCACCCCCGACAGCGTGTTCACCGAAGCCACCCGGGGGTTGCGGGGCGGAGCGACCCTGCTGCTGCACGACACCGACGCCTGCGGCGCCCCGGGCTGCTGGCGTGCGGCGCTGGGCGCACTCCCCGCCCTGGTCGCGGTGTGCCGGGCGCGCGGTCTGGCGGTTGGCCGGCTCGCGGACCACGGGCGGCCGACGGCACCGGACGGGGACGCTGGCACACTGGCCCGGTGACGCTCACCCCCCGCGCCCCGGAAGCCATCACCCCGGACCCGCCCGGCGACACCGCCCGGCCGCTGCTCACCCAGTCATGGCTCGACCTCGCCTTCCTCCACTGGGCGGCCGACCCGGACGAGGTGGCGGGGCTGCTGCCCGCGGGGACCGTGCCCGACACCCTGAACGGCACCACCTACGTCGGGCTCGTCGCCTTCCGCATGCACCGTGTGGGGTGGTTCCGGCTCCCCGGCATCCCCTATCTCGGGACCTTCCCGGAGACCAACGTCCGCCTCTACTCGGTCGACGAACACGGCCGCCGAGGCGTGGTCTTCCGCTCGCTCGACGCCTCCCGGCTGATCCCGGTGGCGGTGGCCCGCGCAGCGTTCCGGCTGCCGTACCTGTGGTCCCGGATGTCCATCGAGCGCGACGGCGACACCCTCACATACACCAGTGCGCGGCGCTGGCCCGGCCCGCGCGGGGCGCACAGCCGGATCGCGATACAAGTCGGGGAGCGCGTCGACGAGCCCAACGAGCTTGAGCACTTCCTCACCGCACGCTGGGGCATGCACAACGCCTTCTTCGACCGGCCGGTGTACCTGCCGAACACCCACCCCCGCTGGCCACTGCACCGCGCCGAACTGCTCGCCTGTGACGAGGAGCTGATACGGGCGGCGGGCCTGACGGCGCCGACCGCCGCACCGGCGAGCGTGCTGTACTCCCCGGGAGTGCCGGTCCGCTTCGGCCGCCCGGCCCGGCCCGCCGGAATCCCCACTCCTTGAGGCCTGCCCGCGGTGGGGCGTCCGCCCCTGCCGCATCCGCTCGGCTACGGTGAGCGACCGGAAGGTGTGCGTCGGCACGGCGGAGCCCGCCGCGGAAGGGTGCACGAGTATGACCCCGATCCTGGCCCGTGCCCGAGCCGGTCTGTCCGGGCTCGCGCCGTCATGACGGAGCCCGAGCCCACGTCCGGGCCCGGTCCCGCATCCGCCCCGACGGGCAGTACGGCGGCCACGGCCGCCCGGGCCGGTGACACCGCCGCCGCACGGCTCAAGGAGCGGATCTACGCGACCCTCACCCTGACCGCCGTCGTGGTGGCGCTCGCCGAGACGGCGGTGCCCGACCACCTCGAGGCCGCGCTCACCGTGGCCGTGACGGCGCTCGGGGTCTGGCTGGCCACCGTGGTCGCCGACGAACAGGCGCACCGTGCCGTGACAAAGCGCGGCGCCAGCCGCCTCGAACTGCGCACCACGCTCTATGTGTCTGCGCCCCTGCTGCTCACCGCCGTCGGTCCGCTGGTGCTGATCGGAGCCTCCGCGCTCGGCGTACTGAGTCTGGTGCCCGCCTTGCTGATCAGTGCCTGCGTGGAGGTCGGCACCCTGTTCTTCTGGGGCTGGCGCACCGGTCTGAGGATGGGCAACGGGCCGCTGAACGCGATGGTCTCCGGGCTCATCGACATGGGGATCGGTGTGGCGGTCATCGCCGTGAAGCTCCTCGCGGGCCACTGAGCCGTTCAGGTTGCGGTGACGGCCACGGGGCACGACTCCCCTCCGGGCCGGGTCCGCTGTGCGAGTGCCGGCGACTTCCTCGTAAGCTGACGTGCCATGGACAACAGGGGGAGTGGCAGACGGCTCGTCGACGGCCGGTTCGAGCTGCTCGGCAGGCTGGGCAGCGGCGGCATGGGCAATGTGTGGCGGGCCCGCGACGTCGTGCTGCACCGTGAAGTCGCGCTGAAGGAAGTACGCCCTCCGGACGCCGCGCTCCATGACACGGATCCCGCCCGGGCGCGCATGCTCAGCGAGCGTGTGCTGCGTGAGGCCCAGGCGCTCGCCCGGCTCACGCATCCGCATGTGGTCACGATCTACCACATCGTCGACCACCCGGAGGGCGGCACGGCCGGCTCCGACCACGCCTACCCGTGGATCGTGATGGAGCTGGTCCGCGGCGAGTCGCTGCACGAACGCCTTGCCCGGGGCCCGTTGAGCTTCCCCGAGGCGCTGCGGGTCGGTCAGGGCGTGCTGTCCGCCCTGCGGGCCGCCCACGCCGAGGGCATCCAGCACCGGGACGTGAAACCCGCGAACGTGCTGCTGCGTCCCGACGGCAGTCCCGTGCTGACGGACTTCGGCATCGCCGCCCTGCACGAGTCGACCAGCCTGACGGCCACGGGAGATCTCATCGGATCCCCCGAGTACATCGCCCCCGAGCGCATCCGTGGCGAGGAGGGCAATCCCGCGTCCGACCTGTGGTCGCTCGGCATGCTGCTCTACGTCGCCCTCGAGGGCGGCCACCCGCTACGCCGCGAAAGCAGCCTCTCCACGCTTGCCGCCGTCCTTGACGAGCCGATTCCCGCGCCGGTGCGCTCCGGGCCGTTCGCTCCCGTGCTGAGCGCCCTCCTGGTACGGGACACCACGGCCCGTCCGGACGCGGAGGCGCTGGAACGGATGCTCGCCGAGGCCGGACGCGACGCCCAGAACGCCGCGGCCGCGCCGCACCCGATGGCGACGACGTCGTATCCGCTGCCGGCGCCGTCGGCCACTCCGTCCCCGGTGGCGCCTGCCGTGGCGCCGCCCTACGGCGCTCCGCCCGCGAACCCCTACGCGACGCCGCCCGCGCACACCCCGGCCGCCGGGAACCCGTACCTGACGCCGTCCCTGGGCACCGCCGCGATGGACCCGTTCGGTCCTCCGCCCGCCGTCAGGCGCCCGGGCAGGCGCTGGAAGGCACCGGTGACCGCGCTCGGCGCCGCCGCGGCCGTGACCGTCGTGTCGATGATCGCGCTCAAGATCGCGCCGTTCGACGACGGCAAGTCTCAGGGCCGCACCCAGCAGCCCGGTGCCTCCTCGTCCGCGGCCACGGACACCGGCGACAGCACCGCGGGGAGCAGCGGCGACAAGGCATCCGAGGTGGCGCTGCCGCCGTCCAAGGAGACCAAGAACCTGCTCACCCCGGACGCGGTGCGCACCGTGATCAAGGCGCTGAAGGCCAAGACCCACACCACCAAGTTCATCGAGCTCACCGTGTACGAGGAGTACGCGATCGCCGAGATCCCCGTCTCCGGCAGCAAGAAGAAGTACGACAGATACGAGTACCGCAACGGCTACGCGTCGAAGCAGGGCCCGGGCGGCACGATCGGCTTCGGGGACACCGGGCCCGTCGACGTCAGCAAGGTCAAGTGGGACCGGCTGCCCGCGCTGCTCCAGAAGGCCGACAAGGAACTGGGCATCGAGAAGGCGACGATGCGCTACGTCATCGTCCGCGGTCCCGTCTTCGAAAGCGTGCCCACGGTCAACATCTATCTGTCGGACGAGTACTACGCGTCCGGCTACCTCGCTGCCGACTTCGACGGAGCCGTGGTGCGGACCGTCAAGGCAGACTGAGCCGACGGGGACCCGGCCCGGCGGGCCGGGTCGTCGCGCGGTACCGCTGCGCGACGGCGTGAATTGCGGCCTGCGGTCTGCCGGGGCACCCTGGTCCAGGGACCGTCGGCTGCCCGGTCGCCGGTCGTCGAGGAAGGGGTGCCGCGATGTTCGCGAGACTGAGCACCTATCAAGGATCACCCGTTCCCGAGGACGGTGACCTGTCGGCGACGTCGGAAGCCGTCGTCAAGCAGGTCCAGGACGCGCACGGGTTCGTGGGCGTCTACTACTTCGTCGACCGGTCATCGGGGAAAGCGGTGTCGCTGACCCTGTGGGAAGACGAACAGGCGATGCACGACAGCGAGCAGCGGGCCGGCCGGATCCGTGAGGAGACCGCGCGCAGGGAAGGACAGCGCATCCTCTCCGTCGAACGCTACGAGGTGGGGTTCAGCCACTTCAACCGCTGACCGGGGCCCCGGCATCCTCGGCACCGTCAGCCGCCGTCCAGGAAATGGAATCCGGGCCGGGGATGCATCAGGAAGTCGTGGTGGGAGATGTTCCAGGCGTACGCACCCGCGAGCGCGAACACCACACGGTCCCCGGTGCGCAGACCGGAATCCGGTACCGGTACCCGCCGTGCCAGCACGTCCTTGGGCGTGCAGAGCTGACCGGCCACGGTGATCCGGTCCAGCCGCGCGGCGGCCCGTGGCCAGGGATGGGGCCAGTCGCTCACCGGCAGCACCGCGCACGGCTGGTCGTGGCCCTTCGTCGCCGGGGTGCGCAGATGGTGGGTGCCGCCGCGCACCACCGCGAACTCCTCACCGTGGCTGCTCTTCACCTCCAGCACCTCGGTGGCGTACCAGCCGCAGTAGGCGGTCAGGGCACGGCCGGGCTCGATCCGCAACCGCAGACCGGGGTGCGCGGCGCTGAGCCGGGCCAGCCCCGCACCATACGCCGCCCAGTCGAACCGGGCCCGCGGATGGGCGTAGTCCACCGCCATCCCACCACCGACATTCACCTCGCGCAGGGCGATGCCATGGCGCCCGGCGAGGCGTACCGCCCAGGTGACGACGGACTCGGCGACGGCGAGCTGCGCCGTTGCGCCGAGACCGCTGGCGAGATGGGCGTGTATCCCGCACAGCTCCAGGTGCGGATACTCGCCTCCGGACAGCGCACGGACCAGCTCGTCCGCCTCGGACGGGTCGATGCCGAACGGGGTCGGCCGACCGCCCATGGAGAGCGCGCTTCCCCGCAGCGCGTCCTCGGCGAGGGGCAGGTTGAAGCGCAGCAGTACGCCGACCCGCCGCCCGGGTCCCGCCGTCCCCTCGGCGAGGTGGGCCAGCATCCGCAGTTCCCTGGCGCTTTCGACATGGAAGCGCGCCACGCCGGCCGCCAGCGCGTCCGCGAGCTCCTCAGGGCTCTTCCCCGGCCCGCCGAAGGCGAGCGGCAGGTCCGGAACGGCCTTGGCGACATGGGCCAGTTCACCGCCCGAGGCGACCTCGATACCGTCCAGGTACGGGGTGAGCGCGCCGAGTATCTCCGGCTCGGGATTGGCCTTGGCGGCGTAGTACAGCTCGACCCGGTCCGGCAGCGCGGCCCTGACGGCAGCCGCGTGCTCCCGCAGAGCCGCCAGGTCGTAGAGATAGGCGGGGAGTTCGCCGGACGTCAGCGAAAGAGCCCGCTTGTACACGGCGGTGGTCAACGGGTGCTCCGGATGTCGTCGGCGGCGATCGCTCCGGACAGCACGTCCTCGGCGAGTGGGGAGGGCAGGCGGACGTAGCCTGCCTCACGGTCCGCTCTGCGGGCCCAGCGGGTCAGCAGATTGGCCTTGGCGGGCAGCGGTCCGCCCGCGAGGAGCGCGGCCAGCCGTGGCGGGCAGCCGTGGCGGTCGGCATAGCCGCGCAGCGTCCCCTGCACCTGGAGCCACAGCGCGACCTCCGCACCGGGGTGCAGATCGGCGATGGCGGCAAGCAGCTCCGCGATGTGGTTCACCATCAGGCAGTAGACCACCCGGTCCCAGCCGCGGTCGGCGTCATAGGTCAGCGGGCCCGCCACCGCCGGATCCAGGGAGGCGAGCGACCGCGCGTGATGCTCGGGCAGCAGCTTGGTGCCCTCCAGATCACGGAACAGTATCTGTGCGGGTCTGCCGTCCCGGTCGACACCGACGACGACGTTCTGCAGGTGGGGTTCGAGCACCACACCGTGGTCGAAGTACGCGGCCAGCACGGGTGGGACGAGCAGCTCCAGATAGGCGCGCCACCAGGACAGGGCCGCAGCGGGGCCGGCGTCGGCGAGCAGCCTGGAGACATGTCCGGGTCCGGTGGGGTACTCGTCGGCGACCGCGGCCGCCAGCAGCGGGGTGACCCCGGGGCGCAGCCGGCCGTCGAGCCCTTCCCGCACGATCACGCCGAAGCCCTCCAGCAGGGCGAGCACGGGTCTGCCGTCCGCGCCGGGGAGGGCGAGACTGCGGTAGCCGGGCTCGCGCAGCAGCCCGCTGTCCGGGAAGCGCGCGGCCAGGTCGTCGAGCGCGGGACCGAGCAGCCGGGTAAGGGCGACCGCCCCGTCGAGCTCGTAACGGGCGTTCTTGCGCAGGCAGTTGGTGATGCGGATGTTCAGGCTGAACTTCAGGAACGCCTGTCCGTCATAGACGGTGCGGACGGAGGCCGTGGCCGTGAACGGTGTGCGCCCCGGCCCGAGGTCGAGTACGTCACCTCGCTCCAGAGCCTCGCGCAGGGCCGGATGGTCCCGCAGCAGGGCGTACTGCCAGGGATGTGCGGGGAGCAGCCGGTAACCGTCGGGTGCCGTTCCCAGCCGGTCGAGCCCGCCCAGCGGGTCGCCTGCGACGGCGTCCTCGACGAGCAGCTCCTCACGCACGGCGAGCAGGCGCAGCGGGAAGGATGCGGCCGCCTCCGGAGCGTACGCCGCCCACACGGTGGGATCGCCGCCCCGGGCCTTGGGCGTCGGGTGGAAGCGGTGGCCCAGGGCCAGTGACTGCTCGGAGGCGAGATAGGCGGCGAGCGGCTGAGCGCTCGTGAGCGGACGCCTGGCCGCGACGGCGGCCAGGGCTGCGGACACCCCCTGGTGGCTCGACACGACCTGGGCGAGGAACTCGTCGTTGCCGCTGCCCGTCCGCAGCGTCAGCTCCGCGTGGATGTGCTCGGCGAGCCGGGGCCAGTCGGTTCGGGTCCAGCCACCGTCGCTCCGGCTCTCGTTCTGACCCTCGTTCCGCTCGGTGACCGGTCCGGTGAAGCGGTGCGCCCCCAGCAACGAGGTGCGACGCAGTGCGACCCGCAGCAGCACTCCACGGCGCGGCAGCCGTACCAGCAGACTGCCGTCGATGACGGCGGTCTGGTGCTCGGGTCCGGACACTTCGCGCAGCAGGCAGTTGAGCAGGGTGTGGGCCACGGCCTCATCGGAGGTGGGCAGCCCGGCCGGTCCGCGCCGGTGCCCCGGGTGGTGCGGAGCACGTCGGGACGGAGGGATGGGGGCGGAGGAGCGCGCGGGCGTCATCGGGGTCACACTCCCCGCAGCAGGTAGTTGGGGCCGGTGGTGTAGTGCTTGTTGATGTCGGAAGCTCCCGATCGTTGCTTGGTGAGCAGAGTGCCCGCGGTGACCATCGCCTTGACGGGCAACCTCGCTGCGTCCAGGACATGTTCGCGCAGTACGGCGCCAGCCTCACCCGGCCGGGTGCCAAGCCGTTCCGCCGCCTCGGCGAGCCGGGTGCGTATGAGTCCCAGCAGTGTGTCCAGCGGGGCACGGCCGAGCCGGGCGAGCTCGAAGGCGTAGGCAGCCGCGCACAGATGGACGGTGATGGTGGTGAACAGCTCGACCACCGGCCGGTCGCTGTCGCCGACGATCCGGGCATCGTCGAACGCCGATGGGTCCGGAGCCTGTTCTCCGAGCGCCCTGCCGAGCCGCACACGGTTGATGCGCGGGCCGTCGTTGTCCTTGAACAGCAGCCTGATCCGGGGGCGTCCGGCCCGTTGGTCGAGTGCCAGCGACACGTTCTGCTGATGGGATTCCAGGGCGATCCCGTAGCCGAGGAGCGTGGTTGCCCAGTCGATGAGCAGCGCCAGCGCGGCGTCCAGCAGCGCGAGCGGGTCACCGCCGTAGAAGCGCCCGGCGAGGTGGTCGAGCACCGTTCGGCCGCCGGGCGCCGGGCTCAGCAGCGCGGCCAGCGGTACGACGACCGCGCCGTCGAGACCGGTCGGCCAGCGGCGCACCAGCACGGCGAGGAGCTCATGGCCCGCATGGGCGAAGCTGCTCTCGTCGGCGTGCAGCACGCTGTCCTGGAAGCGCGGCTCACGGGCGATGACCGACTGGAGCAGGCGCTGGACCGCGGCGCCGTCGGTGAGGGTGCCCGGCTTGATGGTGCGCCGGTTGAGTCGGCCCAGGGACGAGGTCGCCAGCGGGAGTTTGAGATGCACCCCGGGCTCGTCGGCGAGTGCCACGGTGCGCATGGACAGAGTGGGCACCACGTCCAGGCGCGGCTGCCCGGCGAGCACGGCCCGCCCGTCGAGGCCTGCGGCGCGCAGGGCGTCCCTGAGGGGGCCATCGGCCGTCAGCGGATGGACCGGGAGCGTGAGATGTCCGGTGTCCGCGAGCCCGGTCAGGCCGAGAGACGAGGGTGTGGGGAAGGGCAGCCACCCCCGGACGGTGACCAGATCGCGGGGCAGAGCGAGCCAGCGCAGGGCGAACCGGGGGTGGAACTCAGGGGCGTACGACATGAGCGCCCCGGAACTCAGCCCGGACCTGCCACGACCGGTCGGGTAGACGGGGTGGTCACGCCGGGCGGCGAGGGTGTCATGGGCGAGAGCGCCGTCGAGCCCCGTCCAGCGCGCCGGGTCGGCGCCGTGGCGCGCCGCCAGCGTCTCGAACACCTGATCCCGCGAACGGGAGTGCAGACGCACGGTGATGAGTGTCTGCCGGCACTCATCCGCGAAGACGTCGAAGCCGGGGCGGTCCTCATCGGGCGCGAGAGCCCGCAGCGCTGCCAGGATGTCATCGCAGGTCGACAGGACCGTCCCGGTGGACTCCCGGCACAGGGCCGGTTGCCGTGCCGCCCAGTCGCACTGGAACCCGTCGCCCTCCACCGGCAGCAGCAGCGCGTCAGGACCGGGGGTCTCGAGGCGCAGCCAGGTGCCGTCCGGACGGTCGACCGCCGTGCTGCGGCTGCGCAGGCCCAGCACGTCCTCGCGCAGCAGGGCGCTCAGGACGCGCAGGACCAGTTCGTCCTCGATGTGCTGCTCTGCGCGCTGTTCCGTCTGCTGTTCCGCCATGGCGGGGTCGCCGGAAGCCGGGATGGTCACGGCGTGATCTCCCAGCGCCGTGCGGACAGGAACGCGGTCACGGCCCGGTCCACCCGCTCCCGGTCGGGTCCGGTGGCCCGGACGACTCCCAGGAAGTCGCGGTTGGTGCCATGGAGTTCATGCCGCTCTCCGACCTCCCGGAGCGGCCGGTACGTCAGCCTGACGCCGCCGTCGTGCACATCCGTGGCGGCGGGAGCCGCCACCAGCGTGCCCGCACGGTCCGCACACGGGTAGTCGAGCCGGGCGGCGCCGTCCGTGCGCGCGCCCAGGTCATCGGGCAGCGGCTCGCCGAGATGCGTCCGCAGGATGTGCTCGAAGATCGGGATGTCCAGCAGCTCGGCGAGGAGCAGATCGCACTGGTCGCCGACGGCGCGGTAGTTGACCTCCACGATGCGCGCCCGCCCCTCGTGCACGACGAACTCCGTGTGGCAGGCACCGAAACCGACACCGAGCGCGTCGAGCTGGGCGAGCACCTGGTCGCGTATCGGCCGCGGGTGCTCGGGGACGTACGTCATCCGCTCCTCGATGAAGTACGGCGGCTTGGACACCTTGGTGTGGAACCCGCCCAGCACATGACGGACCCGGCCGTCGCCCAGCGTCTCCAGGGTGTACAGCTCGCCCGGCAGGAACTCCTCGACGACCAGCGCGGCGCCCGGTCGCCGGGCCTGGATCTCCCGGCAGCGCCGCACCAGCTCCGCCCGATCCCCGACGAGTACGACGTCTTCGCTGGCCACGCCCTCGCGGGGCTTCACCACACACGGGTACGGCAGTCCGGGCACGGCGAACGCCCCGTCCGGGTCCTGCCCCGCGGAAAGCTCGGCCGAGCGGACGGTGTCCACACCCCGGACGGCGAGGTGGCGCCGCATCTCAGCCTTGTCCTTGGTGCGCAGTGCCGCCCGCCAGTCCTTGCCGGGCAGGCCGAAGTAGTCCGCTGCCAGCGCTGCCGGCGTCTGGAGGTGGTCGCTGTTGGTGAAGACCGCGTCCGGTGGCCCCTGTGCGGAGATCCGGCTGATCACCGCACGGAAGTCGCGCACCTCACAGTCCAGCACCTCGAGGTCCGGGTGGCGTGCGCGGTGCGCCGCGGGCTGGTCGGTGAGCACGGTGACATCGATGCCGAGCCGGTCGGCGGCGGGGAGGAAACCCTCGGTGACCGAGTCGGTCGGGTTCAGCGCCAGCAGGTACACGCGCATGAGGGACCACTTCCGTGCGAGAAGATGCGTGGTCCCGGGCTGGGACCGGGACATGAGCCGAGAGCCTAAGTTAGGTACACCTAACTCTGTCAATTCGCCGCGACACGGGCCCGGTTGGCGCGAAGGGATCTTCGTATGGTTAAGGTGAGCCTTGCCTTACCTCGCGGTGCGCTCCGTACGCGCCGCGTATCTGATGTGTTCGTCGTTCTCCTGAGGAGCCTCCGTGACCCTGGCCCCGGCATACCCGTCGGCCGGATCCGCCGTGAGCTCCTCCGCGCTGCTGGCGTCCCGCTACCGGGAACTCGGCGCGTCCTGCCCCGCGTGGCAGGCGGAGGTCCTGCCGCCCGGCCCGCCGGCCCGTCAGGGATGGGCCGACGGCATGGAGCTGGCCACGCGTCAGGGGTGCCTCGACACCTACCTCGAATCCGAGGCCCTGGGCATCCGGCGGCAGTACGACCACATCGCGCGCGCCGATGTGGTCGCGTCCCGCGCGCTGCACGGCTACCTGTGGTCCGTCTCGCTGCTCATGAGCGGACCGTGGTACCTCGACCGCCGGGTGCCCTGGCTCCGTCCGGCCGATGTCCGGGTCAGCCTGACCGCGGGGGACCTCGCCGTCGTACCCGGGGGATTCACCTGTCTGCCCGAGGACCCCGCCGCGGGGCTGCCCGGAGTACGCGTACTGCCGCACGAGGAGGCCCTGCGGGGAGAACTGCGCGCGTCGGTGGCCGACCTCGTGCGGCCCCTCTTGGCGGCGATGGGTCCCCGGCTGCGCAGGGGACCCCGTGCGTTGTGGGGCATGGTCGGCGATGATCTCGTCTCGGGGATCTGGTACCTCGGGCGGGTGCTCGGGCGGGAGGAGCACGCGGTGCGCGCGGCGGGCGAACTGCTGCCCGGACCTCTGCCGCCGTTCCCCGGTGGTGCGGACTTCCGCCGCCTGGCCGGGCGCGACGGCCGGTCGTATCCGACCCGCACCCGGCTGGGCTGCTGCCTGTACTACACGATCCGCCCGGCCGAAGCGTGCGGCACGTGTCCGCGCGTCTGCGACGCCGAACGGCTGCGCAGACTCGAGCCGTCGCCCGCCATGGACTGACGCCGCACGGCGAGCGCGGCCCTCACGCTGCGTCAGCGGGGACGGGGGAGGGTTCGGGCTTCGCGCTCTTCTCCGTGGAGTCGCGCGGGAGTCCGGTGGCGATCAGTGCCCCCGCCGCGGCCACCGCGGCCAGCGCGACAAGCGCGAACGCCATCGCCGACGGGCCATGCCCCAGCAGCGCGGTGGCCGCGGCGATGCCCAGTGCCGGGCCGACGTTCATCACCGTCTGCTGGAGTCCGCCCGCCACTCCGGCGTGCCGGGCGGGCGCCCGGCGCACGATGACGGCCGTCGCGGTGACCATCACCGTGCCGAAGCCCGCGCCCAGCAGCAGGAACGCGCCGCCGACCGCCAGGGACCCGGATGCCGCGCCGAGTCGCGAAAGGGCGAGGACGCCGAGAGCGAGCAGCGACATCGCCGTGACGGCGGTCCGCCGCGGGCCCCAACGGCGTTGCAGCCAGACGGCCAGCGGGGCGCTCAGCAGCATGGCGGCGGGGCCCGGCAGTCCGGCCAGGCTGCACCGGAGCGCATCCATGCCGAGGACGTCCTGAAGCAGATAGGTGCCCACGAAGACAGCTCCGAACATCGCCGCCGAAGCGGCCAGCAGGACGGCGAGTGACGAGGCGACCGTCGCCGTGCCGATCACGTCCGCGGGTATCAGCGGGCTCACGGTGCGCCGTTCATGCCGGAGGAACACGCCCGCGCTCACCGCCGCCACGACAGCCGCGGCCGTGGTCGCAGGAGTCCAGCCGGTCCGGGGGAGGTCCGCGAGCGTGTGGACGAGGCACACGAGTGCCAGCGCGAGCAGACCGGCGCCGGGCAGATCGAGCCCCGTGGTCCGTTCCCGCCGCGCGGGGGTCCGCGGTACGGAGAGGCGGGCGCCGAGTGCGAGCGCGCCGATCAGCAGCGCGGGTACGACATTGACGAAGAACACGGCCCGCCAACCCAGTAGCGTGGTGAGGGCTCCGCCGATGACCGGACCGGCCGCGGCTGCCGCGGCGATGGCGCCGGTGCGCAGCGCGATCGGTGAGGCCAGCGCGTCCGGCGGATACGCGGACCGCAGCATCCCGAGGGTCGCGGGCTGGAGCAGGGCGCCGCAGATCCCCTGGGCGACCCGCAGCCCGATCACCCAGCGGATGTCGGGGGCGATGCAGATCCCCGCCGAAGTCGCGCCGAACCCGATGGTCCCCAGGGCGAACACCAGACGGTGGCCGTAGCGGTCGCCGAGCCGCCCCGCGAAGACGAGCAGGCTCGCCACGGCGATGAGATAGCCCGTACTGGTCCACTGCACCTGCTGGAACGAGGCATCCAGGTCTCGCTGCATGGAGGGCTGGGCGACGGTCAGCACGGTGCCGTCCAGGGCGACGATCGCGGCTCCGGCGATGCTGCACGCCAGCGTGGCCGTTCGCCGGGGGCTGCGGCTCATCGGCGCACCGGCCCGAGATGGGCGTCGAGCGCGGCCTGGAGCAGGGGTTCGATGTCGTCGAGGCCCGCCGCGAGGGGAAGGCTGCCCCACAGCCACAGCTGGGCGATGCCATGCAGATTCGCCCAGAGTGCCGCGGCCACCACCGCCGACGGCGCCGGGTCCGTGCCCGTGGCGGAATCGGTGGACGGGTTCCGGCGCGCCCGGGTGACGAGGTCGGCGAGCAGGGCGAAGAGCGGCAGCGAGGTCTCCCGCAGGCCGAGCTGATTGCTCTCCAGCAGATCGTGACGGAACATCAGCTCGAACATGCCGCGACGGGTGAGCGCGAAGTCCAGATAGGCGCGGGACAGCGCGGCCAGCTGCTCCCGGGGGCCCCCGGGAGCCGTTGTCGTCGCCATCGTCCGCTCGGCCCTGTCCGCGAGCTCGGCGAAGCCGCGCCGGGCGATCGCGGACAGCAGCTCGAGGTGGGTGGGGAAATAGCGCCGCGGGGCACCGTGCGACACCCCTGCCTGACGGGCGATCTCGCGCAGGGACAGGGCCTGAGCCCCCTCCGTGTTCACCAGTTCGACGCCGGCATCGATCAGACGGGCTCGCAGTCCCGTGTCCTGTTCGCTCATAGACAGTGTCTACCAAAAGGGCGTAGACACTGTCTACTCCGGGGGTCCCGGCAGCTGCTCCCGAGGCGCCAGCGGGATCTCGGCCCACACCTGCTTTCCACCGCTGAGCGGCACCGAGCCCCACGACGCCGAACTCGCCTCCACGATCAGCAGCCCGCGGCCGCCGGTTGCCTCCCAGTCCACCGCGGCCGGCTTGACGGGGCTGCGGGGCGAGGCGTCGTTCACGGCGATCCGCAGCCGGTCTGCGGAGAGCGTCAGCTCCAGCCGTACCTCGCCCTGGGTGTGGGCGATCGCGTTGGTCACCAGCTCCGAGACGACCAGCAGAGCCGCGTCGAGCTCCTCCACCACGCCCCACTGGCGCATGGTGCGCGCCGTGTAGCGCCGGGCGTGCAGGACCGCGTTGGGCAGGCGCCAGACCGTCCAGTGCGTCCGCATGGGCCGCAAGCGGGTGCCGTCGTAGCGCAGCAGCAGCACGGCCACGTCGTCATCGCGCCGGTTGGCGCTGACCAGCAGCTCGTCGGCCACCCGTCCCGGCTCCGACGGATCGGCCGCCTCGAGCACATCGCACACCCGCCGCATGCCGTCCTCGACATGGAGTGTCGAGGATTCGACCAGGCCGTCCGTCAGCAGGATCAGCAGGGTGCCGGGAGCCAGACCGGCTTCGTTGAGGGGAAACTCCTCGTCCGCCAGTACGCCCAGCGGGGGGCCTCCGTCGATGGCCATCACCTCGGTGCCGCCGTCGGGATAGCGGATGACCGGTGGCAGATGACCGGCCCGCACCAGCCGGGCGATGCCCTCCTCCATGTCCAGGTCGACATAGAGACAGGTGGCGAACAGATCGGTCTCCATGCCCACGAGCAGCCGGTTGGCGCGGGCGACGACCACATCGGGAGGATGGCCCTCGACCGCGTAGGCCCGGACGGCGGTGCGCATCTGGCCCATGATGGTGGCGGCCCCGGCACTGTGGCCCTGGACGTCCCCGATCACCAGCGCCACGTGGCCGTCGCGCAGCGGGATCACGTCGTACCAGTCGCCGCCCACCTCCAGACCGGCGGTCGCGGGCAGATAGCGGGCCACGGCCTCCCCGCCCGGCAGCTCGGGCAGCTTCCGGGGCAGCAGACTGCGCTGGAGCATCGTGGCGAGCTCGTGCCCGGCGTCCAGCGCATGGGCCCGCATCAGGGCCTGCCCGGCCAGACCGGCCGTGGCGGTCAGCAGCGAGCGCTCCTCGGGCCCGAAGCGGTGCGGTTCGTTCCACCCGACCAGGCACACCCCGACCATGCGTCCGTCGGACGGCAGCGGTAGCACCGCCAGACCACCCGGGCCGATCCCGCCGAGCCCGGGTTCGAGGTCCGCGCCCGGCGGCCACAGACTCACATGGCCCTCGCGTAGCGCGCTCTGGAGCGTGGGAAGTGCGTGGACCGGGGCGTCGGGCCACTCGGAGCGCCACTCGGACCGCCAGAGGTCGGGCCAGGCGTCGGGCTCCGGAGGGTCGAGCAGGGTGACCACGAGCCGGTCGGACTCCAGCTCGGCCAGCGCCACCCGGCTGGCTCGCAGCGGGTCCCGCAGCGAGTCCACCACGAGCTGGCTGACGTCCTTGATGGTCCGGGCCCGGGCCAGGGTGGCCGAGAGCCGCTGCACGATGGACACGTCATCGGCGCTGGGGCGCAGATAGGCCGCGTCGGCGACCACGCCGAGCACCCGCACCGGGGTGCCTTCGGCGTCCACGTCGACCCGGCAGCGCAGCCCCAGCCAGCGCAGCTCGCCGCCCGGGCGGCGGATACGGAACGCCAGCTGCTGGGCGGTGGCGGACAGCCGGTCGGGCTCCACGACGGCCATCAGGGCGGGGATGTCGTCCGGGACCGCGCAGGCCAGCAGGGTCTCCACCCGTCCGTCGAAATGGTCGGGTGCGATGCCGAGCAGGTCCAGGACGTGCTCGTGCGCCTCCATGCGACCGGTGGCCAGCTCCAGGATGAACGCCCCGCCCCGCAGCGGCACCAGGCTCTGACCCAACTGGGGCCGGGGCGCCGTGCGTCCGGGGGCATGGGCGGCGACCGACTCGAGTGACGCGGCGACCTGGTCCGCGTAGAGCTCCAGCAGTGCGCGGCGGTCGGGGCTGAAGCCGTCGGGTACCTCTCCGGCCACCACCAGGCAGCCGAGCTCCTTGGCGCCGCGTCCGAGCGGCACGGCCCCGAGGGAGACCCTGGCGGCGGAGGTGCCCACGGTGTTCCGCATGATCCGCCCGGGGAAGTGGTGGGGATCGCTCTCGATGTAGGCGGCGAGTTCCTTGGGGCTGAGCCAGAGGGAGCTGCCGGCGCGGAAGGCGTCGGCCGCGGGGGAGTGGCCTTCCACCGCGAGGATCGCGGGGAGCCCGTACAGCACGCTGCGGTCACCGGTCATCTCGGCCAGATGGAGCTCCCGGCCGCCTTCGGCGAGCACGTAGACAGCCGCCAGCTCAGCCCCGCAGAACGCAAAGCTTTGCCTGGTCACTGTCTGTAGCTCCTGCCTGGGCGGGCAGCCACCGCCGACGGCCTCACCCCTCCATGCTGTCCCGCCTGCGACTCAATGGGCGACTCAGAGAGCGAATGACCGGTCCCGGACAAGGCCATCCGGTCCCTTGCGACCTTCGTACAAAAGGGCCGAACGGGTGGTCGTCCGCCCCTTACGCAACCACTCTCACCTGCCGGAGCCTCCTGGCAGTCAGTGACCCCACCGAGGAGACACCACTGAGGAGGCTCCCATGGCTGTTGATCTCTACCGGTTCCCCGGAGCGGATTTCTTCGGCACGCTGGGCGACACCAGCGCCACGTACGCCGGTGACTTCCTGCTGCCGACCCCCGATCCCGGACAGCGGCTGCCGATGCCGCTGAACCCCGAGGACTCGCGCCGCCTCGACCTGCACGCCGCGCTGACCTCGGCCGGTATCGCACCGCTGCCCGGTGATCTCGAGGCCATCGAGGCGCTGTGCCTGCTCGACGAGGCCACGAACGCCACGCTCCGGCGCTGGATCACCGGGGCCGCGTAGGAGCCCGTCCAGGCGGGTGCATGCGATGGCAGCGGCTCCACGGCCCGGATGACCCGGGCCATGGAGCCGCCGTCGTCAGCCTTCCCTGACCAGGTCGGCGCACTTCTCGCCGATCATCATCGTGGTGATGCAGGGATTCACCGCGGGGAGGAACGGCATCGCCGAACCATCCGCCACCCGCAGCCCACGGACGCCCTTCACCCGGAGCCGGGCGTCGAGCGGTGCGCTGCGGTCGTCGTCGGCGCCCATCCGCACCGTGCAGGCCGGGTGGTAGACCGTGTTGTGTGTCTCGCGGATATACGCGAACAGCTCCTCGTCGCTCCTGGCCCCCGGCCCCGGGGCCAGCTCGGCACCCGCCCAGTCGGACATCGGGGCCTGCGCCACGATCTCGCGTGCCAGCCGCAGCCCGTAGGTCATCACCCGGATGTCGTGCTCGTCGGTGAAGTAGCGGGGGTCCACCATCGGCTTGTCGCGGAAGTCGCGGGTACGCAGCCGCACCGTGCCCAGGGAGCGGGACCGTGTGACGTTGGGCGTGAGGCAGAACGCGTTGTCCGTCGTGGGATAGCCGCGCCGGAAGGTGTTCATGTCGAAGGGCACGGACCCGTAGTGGAACATCAGATCCGGCCGGTCCAGGCCCGGTTCGGTGTCGGCGAAGATCCCGATCTCCCACCACTGCGTGGAGGTGGTGACCATGGGCTGCTTCGCCTCCCACATGATCACCCCTTCGGGGTGGTCCTGGAGATTCGAACCGACGCCGGGAGAGTCGACCCGCACGTCGACCCCCACCTCCCGCAGATGGTCAGCGGGTCCGATGCCCGAGAGCATCAGCAGCTTCGGCGAGTCGATCGCACCGCAGCACACGATCACCTCGCGCCGTGCGGACACGGACCCGGTGTGGACCGTGTCCGGCTCCAGGTACTCGACCCCGGTGCAGCGTCCGTCCTCGCCGAAGAGCAGCCTGCGGGCCTGACGGCCGGTGCGCACCTCCAGATTGGGACGTTTGCCGAGCACCGGGTGCAGATACGACACCGAGGCGGACGCCCGGGTGCCGTCCGGGAAGCAGTTGATCTGGAACCAGTTGGCTCCGCGCACGACGGTGGTGCCGGTGTTGAACGGAGTGCGCGGGATACCGGCTGCCGCACATGCCTCCAGCAGGGCCCGCCCACAGGGGTCGAGCGGAGGCACCGTGCGCAGATGGACGGGCCCCGAATGGCCGTGGTCCCCGGGCCCGTCATTGGTCTCCAGCCGCCGGTAGAGCGGGAAGCAGTCCTCGGCGCTCCAGCCGGTGCAGCCCATCGCGGCCCACTCGTCCAGGTCCTCGGCGGGCGCCCAGAAGGCGATACAGGAATTGTGCGACGAGCAGCCGCCGAGCACCTTGGCACGGGCGTGGCGCAGGAAGCTGTTGCCGTTCTCCTGCGGTTCCACCGGGTAGTCCCAGTCGAAGCCCGACTCCAGCAGGGCCATCCAGCGGTCCAGTCTGAGGACGCCGTCCTCGCCCACGTCCGACGGCCCGGCCTCCACGAGGCAGACGGTGACATCAGGGTCTTCGCTCAGCCGCGCGGCGATCACGGCTCCGGCCGTGCCGCCGCCGACCACGACATGGTCGAACTCCGCCAGGGGTCTGTCTGGGGTCATGGGAGCTCCCGGGTTGGGGTCGGCTGGTCTTCAGGGAGTGGTGGGATCCATGGCCTGCGCCGCGTGTTCGGCGAGCACACCCGTACGGTGCCGCTGCACGAACCAGTAGTAGGCGAAGCCGCCGAGGGCGACGATGCCGATGAACAGGAACGCGCCCCAGCGCAGGTACCAGTGCTGCGGCCCGGTCGCGTTGTAGACCTCGGCGCGCGGCCAGGCCAGGTTGAGGGACATGGCGGCGCCCCACAGCACCGCGAGGATGTTCACCGGCAGCCCGAACCTGCCGAGCGAGAACCGGCCCTCGGCGGGCTTCCACTGCCCGCGCAGCCGCTGGATCAGCATGGGCGTGGTGACCATCAGATAGGCGACGTAGATCATGATGATCGCGATGCTGGTGATCACCGAGAAGATCTGCGGCTGGTTGATGTTGATGACCAGGACCACCACCCCGACCACGCCCATGACGATGGCGGGTACGACCGGTGTCTTGAAGCGGGGGCTGACCTTGGCCAGCTTCGAGCCCGCGGGCAGGTTGTTGTCGCGGGCCATGGCGAACATCAGCCTGATGCCCGCGGCCTGCACGGCCAGTACGCAGACGGTGATCGCGATCACCACGCACCACAGGAACACCTCGCCGACGGTCGGGCCGAGGGTTGCGAGCACCACGTACTGCAGACCCTCGGTGGACAGCTGCTTGGCGAACAGGTCCGGTACGGCCATCAGGGCGAAGAGAAGGATGAGTCCGCCGAGGGCGAAGGACGCGAGCAGGGCCCGCAGGATGGCGCGCGGGCAGTTGCGCGCCGGGTCGTGCGACTCCTCGCCGAGCGAGGAGGCCGTGTCGAAGCCGTACATCACATAGGCGGAGGCGAGCGACGCGGTCAGGAAGGCGCCGAAGTAGCCCAGGGTGTAGTCCGCGCCCAGTCCGTAGGTCTGGGTGAGCACCGCGCCGGGGCCGCGCGTGATGTGCACGGCCAGGCAGATGATCAGGGCGATGGCGGCGAGCAGTTCGATGAAGACGCCCCCGGAGTTGATCTGCGCCATCAGTTTGACACCGAAGGCGTTGACCAGCGTGGAGAAGAGGATGAGCACCGAACCGAGCAGGACGGCGTTGGCGGCGGCGCTGGAGCCGCTGCCGTCACCGATGAACTGGAAGACGGGGTCGATGCGGGGCAGCGTGATCTGGTAGGCGAGTGCCACGGCGGCCAGCGTCACCATGGTGGCGGTGAGCATCATCCAGCCACCGAGCCAGCCCACGTGCGGGCCGCCCATCTTCTTCGCCCAGTTGTAGACGGAACCGGCCACCGGGTAGCGGGCGGCCAGTTCACAGAAGCAGAGGGCGACCATCAGCTGTCCCACGAAGACCATGGGCCAGGACCACCAGTAGGCGGGGCCGCCGAAGGCGACGCCGAAGTAGAACAGCTGGAAGGTGCCGGTGAGGATCGAGATGTAACTGATCCCGGCGGCGAAGGTGTGGAAGTTGCCGAGGGTGCGCTTGAGCTCGGGCTTGTAGCCGAGCTCGGCGATGGCTTCGTCGTCGTTGCGGCCACCCGGGCCCGGGGTGGGCCCCGGCGGCTGGGACGCGGGGCCGGTATCCGTCGTCATGCGAACCACCTCTGGGGGCTGGGCGACAGGTTGCGCCAGATGTGTTTGGCTTCCTGGTACTCGGCCAGCCCGGTCGGGCCGAGTTCGCGGCCGAAGCCGGACTGCTTCATCCCGCCCCATTCCGCCTGGGGCACATACGGATGGAAGTCGTTGATCCACATGGTTCCGGCACGCACCCGCGAGGCGACCCGGTGACCGCGGGCGGTGTCCGAGGTCCACACGGCCCCGGCGAGCCCGTAGACGGTGTCATTGGCCAGGGCCACGGCCTCGTCCTCGTCACGGAACCGCTCCACGGTGAGCACCGGACCGAACGACTCATCGGTCACCACGGACATCCCGGGGGTGCACTCGTCGAGCACGGTCGGCAGATAGTAGAAGCCGTTCCGGAGCGCGGGGTCGTCCGGACGCGCACCGCCGCAGCGCAGCACGGCGCCCTCGGCGAGCCCCGCCGCCACATAGGCCTCCACCTTCTCGCGGTGCGCGGCGGAGATCAGCGGCCCGGCCCGGGCGTTCTCGTCGAACGGCCCGCCGAGCGGGATGGCCTCCGCCTGCTTGACCAGCTCGGCGACGAAGGCGTCGTGCAGCTCGTCCTGGACGAGCAGCCGTGCCCCTGCCGAGCAGACCTGACCTGAGTGCAGGAATACCGCCGTGAGCGCGTAGTCGACGGCGGCGTCGAACGCGGCGTCGGCGAACACGATGTTGGGGTTCTTGCCGCCGAGTTCCAGCGCCACCTTCTTCACGGTCGGGGCCGCGGCCGCCATGATGCGGCGGCCCGTGACCAGGCCGCCCGTGAACGACACCATGTCCACGCGGGGATCCTCGGTGAGCGGTGAGCCCGCGGTGGCTCCCGCGCCGAGCACCAGGTTGGCCGCCCCGGCGGGCAGCCCGGCCTCGGTCAGCAGTCGCATCAGGATGACGGCCGTGTGCGGGGTCAGCTCACTCGGCTTGAGGACGAAGGTGTTCCCGGCGCCCAGGGCGGGAGCCACCTTCCAAGCGGTCTGGAGCAGGGGGTAGTTCCACGGGGTGATCAGCGCGCAGACGCCCACCGGCTCATGGACCACCCTGCTGTCGACCCCCGGGTCGCCGGTGTCCACCACACGGTCGTGCCCGCCCGAGGCCACCATGTTGCCGAAGTAGCGGAAGCAGCGGGCGATGTCGTCCATGTCGTACGCGCTTTCGACCAGCCGCTTGCCCGTGTCGAGGGACTCGGCCCGTGCGAGTGCGTCCTTGTCCCGTTCGAGCAGGGCGGCAACCCGCAGCAGCAGTGCTCCGCGCTCGGCCGCCGGGGTGCCGGGCCAGGGGCCCCGGTCATAGGCGTCCCGCGCCGCGGCGACCGCCGCCGCCGCGTCCTTCGGTCCGGCCTCGTCGACGGTCGCCACCAGCGTGCCGTCGGCCGGGCAGCGGATCTCCCGTACCTCGCCGTCGGCAGCCGCGGTCCATTCGCCACCGATGAACAGCTCCGCCATGGGGACCTCCGGGTTCAGATGAGCGCCCCAAAGTGACTTTCGTCAGGTTTGAGCCCTTTGGGTCCGACATTAGAGAGGTCAGGACGGTTTCGCAGATGAGGGGGGCACTTGATGGGCGGGTTTCCCCGGAAAGCCGGACACCTTTCGTCACGTTACGTAAGGAATGAATACGCACAGTCACTACGCACCCGCGCTCATCAGAAGTGGCCGACGCCCGGGCCTCCGCTCGGCTCTCGCTACCCGGAGGGAGTCGCCGACGGCAGGCGACACGCCGGGCCGTTGCCCGTTTGGATTACGACACGCGACCCTAACGCCATGGTATGTGGCGAATTGTCATAAGCCCCCATAATTTCGACTCATGACGAAACGACAGATCACTTACCTCGGATCCGCCGCCCTCCTGGCCGCTTCCGGCATGGGCGCCGCCCTGCCCGCCCATGCCGCGGGCACCCATGACGTCCAGCCCGGAGAGTCGATCCAGGCCGCGGTGAACGCCGCGAAACCCGGCGACGTCATCACCATCGGCGCCGGGACCTTCCACGAGAGCGTCACGATCACGACCTCCGACCTGACCCTGCGCGGTGCGGGCAAGCGGACCGTCATCGCACCCCCGGCGACGGCCGGCAAGGACGCCTGTGCCCAGAAGGGCAACGGAATCTGTGTCATCGGCACCGAAGCCAGACCGGTCGAAGGCGTGGAGATCGGTTCGCTCACGGTCCGTGCCTTCAAGAAGAACGGTATCTGGGCCTCCCGCACCGACGACCTGACCGTGCGCAAGGTGACCGTCGAGAAGAACGGGAACTGGGGAATCGCCCAGGAACGCTCGGTCGGCGGCGAATTCCGCGGCAACATCGCCCGGGACAACGCCGAGTCCGGCATCTTCCTTTCCAACACGACCGACACGGAGGCCGGAGCCCTGGACACCAAGGGCGCCGTGGTCAGCGGCAACTACCTCGCGGGCAACCGCATCGGAGTGACGATCCGCCGCCTCAGGAACCTCGTCGTCGAGGGCAACGCCATCACCGGCAACTGCGCCGGTGTGTTCATCGTCGGCGACGAGGGCGTACCGCGCACCGGCGACCTCGCCGTACGCGGCAACAGCATCTTCCAGAACAACAAGCACTGCCCGAAGACCGCACGGCTGCCCGAGATCCAGGGCGCCGGAATCGTGCTCACGGGCACCGAGCACACCACCGTCACGTCCAACGTGATCTGGGGCCACACCGGGAAGTCGCCGTTCGCCGGCGGCATCGTGCTGTTCAAGAGCATCGTCGGCTCGCCCAACAGCCGCAACGACATCAGCAACAACGTGATGGTCGGCAACACCGTCCCCGATCTCGCCAACCGCGACACCGGCGAGGGCAACACCTTCGGCGGCAACTTCTGCAAGGCATCCGAACCCGCGGGCATGTGCTGACACGGCCGCTCGGTCCGGGGGAAGCACACACCATGAGAAACGAGGCGGCATGACGACCGTAAGCACCACCCCCTCGCACGAGGCCACCACCCCACCGTCCATGCGCCTGCGGGAGCTCGTCTTCGGGGCGGCATGCGCCGCCGCCGTGCGCGCCGCTGCCAGGCTGGGTGTCCCCGACGCGCTCGGGGACACCCCCTCGACCGCCGAAGAGCTGGCCGCGACCGTGCGCAGCGACCCCCGTGCGCTGCGGCGGATGATGCGGGCCCTGTCCTGCTACGGGATCTTCGAGGAGCAGTCGGACGGGCGGTTCGCCCACACAGAGATGTCCCGCATGCTGCGCGAGGACGACCCGCACAGCCTCAAGAACATCGCGCTCTGGTGCACCGAGCCCTGGACCTGGAATGCTTGGCCGCTCCTGGACGAGGCGGTGCGAACCGGTTCGGGCGTGTTCGAGCAGGTCTACGGGAAGGGCTTCTTCGACTACCTGCACGCGGACGCGCCGGAATCGGCCCAGGTGTTCAATCGGGCCATGACCACGTCCAGCATGCAGTCGGCCCGTGAGGTCGCCGAACTCCTCGATCTCACCGGGGTGTCGACCGTCGCGGACATCGGCGGCGGCCAAGGTCATGTGCTGGCCAGCCTGCTGGAGAAGTACCCCCATATGCGGGGCTCCCTGCTCGACCTTCCCCGTGTGGTGGCGAACGCGGATCCCCGGCTGCGCGACGGCGGTGCGCTCGCCGACCGGGTCCGCATCATCCCCGGCGACTGCCGGGAGGCCATCCCGGTCGAAGCCGATGTCTACATCATCAAGAACATCCTGGAGTGGGACGACGAGAGCACCCGCAGAACCCTGCGGAACGTCATCGAGTCGGCCCGCCCGGGATCCAGGGTGGTGGTCATCGAGAACCTCGTGGACGACACCCCGTCCATGCGCTTCACCACCTCGATGGACCTCATGCTGCTGCTGAACGTGGGCGGAGCCAAGCACACCAAGGACAGCATGGTCACGCGCATGGCGGACGCCGGTCTCATCGTCGGCGACATCCGCCCCGTCAACCCCTATCTGGACGCCAACGACAACCAGAAACGTCCTGGGTGAGCTCGGCTGCGCTCAGTGGCCCTGCGGGTACCTACCGCCCGGCCGTGTCGAGGGCGGCTC
>NZ_JBHWIW010000044.1:0-39741 GCF_042731955.1 Streptomyces sp. NPDC059828
AGCTGCTCCGAAGCCGTGTCACCATCACGACGACCCGTCACCGTGCCGTCCACCACCGACACCTCCGACAACAGCGTCACCTGCGGAACACCCAGCCGCTCCGCCAGCACCGCCGGAAGCACACCCATCGTGCCGTCCGTCGACGCCATCCCACACACGACCAGGTCAAACCCGGTCTCCTCAAGCGCCTTCGCCAGCACCAGCGACGTACCCATCACATCACTGCCATGCAGATCATCGTCCTCGACATGAACGGCCTTGTCCGCACCCATCGACAACGCCTTACGCAGCGCGTCCTTCGCATCCTCCGGACCCACGGTCAACACGGTGATCTCCGCACCATCCGACCCCTCCGCGATCTGAAGCGCCTGCTCCACCGCGTACTCGTCCAGCTCCGACAGCAGACCATCCACATCATCACGGTCAACGGTCAGGTCATCGGCGAAGTGCCGGTCACCAGTGGCATCAGGCACGTACTTCACACAGACAACGATCCTCAAGCTCACGCCGGCTCTCCTACTGCATCCGTCTTTTCCGTGGGTCCCCCGCACCGAAGCCAAGGGGGTCCTGCCTTGTGCAGGCAGCATAGGCGCCCGAAGGCGGGGTTTCCGGTCAGGACGACCGATGCCCCGTACGTCATATTACTCGCCAGTACATAGCGGCCCGCGGCAATGAGCAAGCGCTTGGAACTGTGACCTTGACAACGCTGTGTAACCGGGATTTCCCGGCCTCCTGAAGCGTTGAATCAGTCCCCCAGGGTATGGAAGCGCCCCTGGTGGTAGACCAGGGGGCGGCCCGCCCCGTCGGGATCCCCGGCGACCGCCTCCGCGATCACGATGCAGTGGTCCCCCGCGGGCACGCGGGCCACGACCCGGCAGACCAGCCAGGCGAGCACTCCGTCGATGACCGGCACGCCTTCGGGCCCGCTGTGCCAAGTGGTGGGCGGGGCAAAGCGGTCGGCGCCACTGCGCGCGAAAGTGGCGGCCAGCTCGCTCTGGTGCTCGCCGAGTATGTGCACGCCGATGTGCTCCGCCTGGGAGACCACGGGCCAGCTGGACGATGCCGTGCCGATGCCGAACGACACCAGCGGGGGCTCGGCGGCAACGGAGTTGAGCGACGTGGCCGTGAAGCCCACGGGGCGCTCACCCTGGGCGGCGGTGATCACCGCGACACCCGCGGCGTGCCGCCTGAAGACGGAGCGGAGCAGGTCGGGGGAAGCCAGGCGAGGAGTGCCGAGTCCGGGCAGTGCCATCATCGAGTCGTCCTTCTGCGTACGGGCGGGCGGTGGGGCGTCAGTTCCGTGGCTGCTGCTTCTCAGACAACCGGACAGCGCGCACTCACATGGCGGGCACAGTTCCCGCACAGCCGGCCTTGACGAAGGATGAGGGATGGCACCTCGTCAGACTGACGATTGCTGGCATGCACAGTCAAGTGACTTCCAGGAGATGGGAGAAGCGTCACGGCACGGTGGCCGGCGTCACAGCACCGCGCCGATGGCCGCGATGACATCGGCCTTTCGGGGCTGGCCCGACGCCCGGCGTACGATCCGGCCACTCGCGTCGAGCACCAGCACGGTGGGGGTGCGCACGATCTCCAGCGCCCGCACGAGCGCGATCCAGGCCTCGGCGTCGATCTCCACGTGGACGACCCCGTCGATCATGGCCGCCACGTCGGTGAGCGTACGGCGGGTCGCGCGGCAGGGCTGGCAGAACGCGCTGGAGAACTGGACCAGGGTCGCCCGCTCCCCCAGTTCCCTGCCCAGCTCGGCGGCGTCGAGCCGTAGCCCCGTCTGTCCGCTCGTCATCTCTTCTTTCTCCCGCTCGCTTCCACGCCTACCCGCAGCGCCGCGTCGGCCGCCGGCATTCCCGTCGGGTGACACGACGTGACGAGAATCTCGCCGTACGAGGCGCCACGGACTGGCCGATACGCCGCGCATAGTGCACGATCTGCCCAATGCCGAAAACCTACGGCTGCGTAACTTCCGCCGGGCGCACCCTCCCGGGGCACAGTGAAGGAAGGGTCTCCCCACCTATGGCAGAGCTTGTCTACCGGCCGGTCATCGGCGCCGCGGTCACCATGTTCAAGGCGCTCGACCTGAAGATCGACACCAAGGGGTCGGAGTACATTCCGCGCTCCGGCGGTGCGGTGCTGGTGAGCAATCACATCAGCTACCTGGACTTCATTTTCGCCGGCCTGGCTGCCCTGCCTCAGAAGCGCCTGGTGCGCTTCATGGCGAAGGACTCGGTCTTCCGGCACCGGGTCTCGGGGCCGCTGATGCGCGGAATGAAGCACATCCCCGTGGACCGGTCCCAGGGTGAGGCGGCGTACTCGCACGCACTGGACTCCCTGCGCGCGGGCGAGATCATCGGCGTCTTCCCCGAGGCCACGATCTCCCAGTCGTTCACGCTGAAGAGCTTCAAGTCGGGTGCGGCCCGACTCGCACAGGAGGCCGGTGTCCCCCTGATCCCGATGGCCGTGTGGGGCACACAGCGACTGTGGACCAAGGGGCAGCCCAAGAACCTCAAGCGCAGCCACATCCCGGTGACGATAAGGGTCGGCGAGCCCGTGACGGCACCCCGTGACCAGTACGCCGGGGCCATCACCCGCCGTCTGCGCGAGAGGGTGCAGGATCTCCTGGAGGCGGCACAGCGCTCCTACCCCGTGCGTCCCAAGGACGGGAACGACACCTGGTGGGTGCCTGCCCACCTCGGCGGCACGGCACCCACCCCGGCCGAGGTACGCGAAGCGGGCTGAACCCGCTCCGGCGCATGCCGCTCCGGTGTGCGCCACCTCTGCGTGCGTCACTTCTGTGTACGTCACTTCTGTGTACGTCACTTCTGGTGCGTGTCACTCCGGTGTGCGGACGGTGATCCGTGCACCGGGGGACAGCTTCTCCAGCATCCCGGCGAGCTCGGCGCCCGCGGCCTTGAGCTCTCCCGTCGCCATGGGCGGCAGCGCCTCCAGCAGGAACAGCGCGTTCACCGACTCCTCGGTGAGCCGGGTGCGCGGGCCCTGCCGCCAGTTCCAGCGCCGGCACGTGACACCTTCGTCGTCCGTCCAGACGACCTCACCGGCATCGGGGTGCTCCACCGCCTCGACCCCCTGCGCGACGGTCACGAAAGGCTCTTCGCCGGTGGCCCGGACCAGACGCATCCCGCCCCGGATCCGGTCCAGATCCTCACCGCCCACCGGGATCAGATGGGCCACGCTGATCGCGTTGTACACATCCACGAGCATGTTGATGCGTGGCAGACCGCCGTCGGCGAGGGCGCGCCGGGCGAGCGCCTCGGCTGAATTGCGCGTACGGGACGGCTTGGCGCCGAAGGCGGTGTAGGCGGTACGCCAGGCGGCGATATGCGGGTCCTCGTGCGGGGCACGGCCTCCGAGCCGCTCGGCGAGCCGGGCCGCGGCCTCGTCGAGCAGTGCCGAACTCGCCTCGCCGCTGGGTCCATTGACCAGACCGTGGGCCTCGACGGCGAGATGGGTGAAGCCGGGCACGAGGGTGCGGACCTCGTCCGACACGGTGAGCGAGAGAGTCATCGTCCGTCCTGTCTCACTTGTCTCAGCGCTTCGCAGCGCGGTGGAACGCGAGCGTTGCAGTCCACTATAAAGCACTCCTCAGTGCAGCTCATTCGACCCCTACACAGCGACTTGAACATGTTCAACAACACCCCTAAGCTCACGAGGGAAGGAAATGAACGCGTTCAAAGGGGGGCTGTGTGATGACGGCGCTGGTCAACGCAATAGTGATGCTCGGCATGCTGCTGGTCGTCCCCATGGGATTGCGGCTGATCGACGACCCCGTCCCCCACAGGCTGGCGCGTTTCTGGCCCTGGCTCGCCGCGCCCGGTGCGGTCGCTCTCTGGCTGCCGCGGGGACTCGTCAGCGCCTCGCTGGCCTCGCTGTACGCCGTCGGCACCCTGACCCTCGCCCTGGGCGCCCCGGCGCGGCTGCGGCGGACCCGCTCCCTGGCTCCCGCGGAGGTCGCGACCCTCACGGCGCTGGCCACCCCTGCGGTCGCGGGACTCGCGCTGGTGGCCGAGCGCTCCGGGCACCGGCTCTTCGGCTTCGACCTGGAGATCCTGGCCCTGACCGTGCCGCACTTCCACTTCGCGGGCTTCGCCGCCGCACTGGTGGCCGGACTCGTGGCCCGGGCCACACACGGTCCGCTGAGCCGCTTCTCCGCGCTCAGCGTCCCTTTCGGAACCCTGCTCGTGCTGGCCGGATACTTCGTGAACGACACGGCCGAGCTGGCCGGGGCGCTCGTGCTGACCGCCGGGATGTGGGCCGTCGCCGTGCTGACCTGGCGTGAGATCCGCCCGGGAAGCGGGCGGCTGAACCGTGCCCTGCTCGGCGTTTCGGCGGTCTCCCTGGCCGCGACCATGCTGCTGGCACTGAGCTGGGCGATCGGTGAGGTCACGGGGCTGCCGCACCCCAGCCTGACCTGGATGGCGGCGACCCACGGCATCGGCAACGCCCTGGGGTTCGCGCTGTGTTCCGTACTCGCCTGGCTGCGGCTCGGCCGTCCGCCGGGGGCCCGGCAGGACGCCCCGGTCCCACTCGTCAGCGCCTGACATCCGCAACGATCCACGACCGTCCACGACCGAGGAGCGCCCCATGGACACCACGCCCCGTCTGAGCTACACCGAGGTCGGCGCCACCCGCCTCGGCAGCCTTCCCGACGGTTACCAGCACCTCCACCACCGTGCCGCCGTCGGCCATGGCCGCCCGGCCTTCGAGGCCGCGGGCGACGCGGTCACCGGCTGGGGGATGCACCGCGCTTCGGGAGCCCGGGTCACGGCCGACTCACCGCGAGCGGAGCCCGGCGCGGTCGTCGAGGTGGCCCTCGGCATAGGCCCGTTGCGCTTCTGCGCGCCCTGTCAGGTCATCTGGGCCGAGCACGGCCCCGACCGCTCGGGGTTCGCCTACGGCACCCGCGCCGGACACCCCGAGCAGGGTGAGGAGTCCTTCGTGGTCGAACTGGCCGCGGACGGCACCGTGTGGTTCACGGTGACGGCGTTCTCCCGGCCGGCGAGTTGGTACACCCGGCTCGCGGGCCCGCTGGTGCCCCTGCTCCAGCGGCTGTACGCCCGCAGGCTCGGCCGGACGCTGCGGGGCATCGCCGCCCGGGCCTGAGGAGAACACCGAGGGCCGTCCGGCAACGCACCGCCGAACGGCCCTCGACGTGATGACCGGAGAGCCTGGGGAGGCCCCGCGCATGTGACCCGCGGACTCATCCCCGAAGACCGCCCGGACAGGGATCCGGCCCTCAGCGGGCCATCTCCTCCTTCAGCGCCAGCAGGAAGGCGTCCACGTCGTCCTCCCTGGTGTCGAACGAGCACATCCAGCGGACATCGCCCGCCGCCTCGTCCCAGAAATAGAAGCGGAAGCGTTCCTGCAAACGCCGGCTCACCTCGTGCGGGAGGCGCGCGAAGACCGCGTTGGCCTGCACCGGGTAGAGGATCTCCACCCCGTCGACCGCCCGTACGCCCTCGGCCAGGCGCTGCGCCATGGCGTTGGCGTGCCGGGCGTTGCGCAGCCACAGGTCCTTGGCCAGCAGTGCCTCCAACTGCACCGAGACAAAACGCATCTTGGAGGCGAGCTGCATGGACAGCTTGCGCAGGTGCTTCATATGACTGACGGCGTCCGGGTTGAGGACCACCACGGCCTCGCCGAAGAGCATCCCGTTCTTCGTGCCGCCGTACGACAGGACGTCCACGCCGACCGCGTTGGTGAACGCGCGCATCGGCACGTCCAGCGAGGCCGCCGCGTTGGCTATCCGGGCACCGTCGAGGTGGACCTTCATCCCGAGGCCGTGCGCATGGTCCACGATCGCCCGGATCTCATCCACGGTGTAGACCGTGCCGAGCTCCGTGTTCTGGGTGATCGAGACGACCTGCGGCATGGCGCGGTGCTCGTCGTCCCAGCCGTACGCCTGCCGGTCGATCAGCTCGGGCGTGAGCTTTCCGTCGGGCGTCGGGACCGTCAGCAGCTTGAGGCCGCCCATCCGCTCGGGCGCGCCGCCCTCGTCCACGTTGATGTGCGCGGACTCGGCACAGATCACCGCGCCCCAGCGGTCCGTGAGCGCCTGGAGCGCGACGACGTTGGCGCCGGTGCCGTTGAACACCGGGAACGCTTCCGCGGACGAACCGAAGTGGCTGTGCATGATCCGCTGGAGGTGGTCCGTGTACTCGTCCTCGCCGTAGGAGACCTGGTGGCCTCCGTTGGCGAGGGTGAGCGCGGCCAGCACCTCGGGGTGCGCACCCGCGTAGTTGTCGCTGGCGAAGCCGCGTACCTCGGGGTCGTGATGCCGACGGGCATCCGTGGCCAGGTGCTTCGACTGGCTCACGGCTTGGGGGTCAGCCACAGACGCTGTCCATTCACTTCCTGGGCGGGCATGTCCCAGACCCCGGCAATGGCCTCGGCCAGTTCCTTGACGTCCGTGAAGCCCGCGAACTTCGCATTGGGGCGCTCCGCCCGCATGGCGTCGTGCACCAGTGCCTTGATCACCAGGATGGCAGCCGCGGCCTGCGGGCCCTCATCGCCCCCGGCCTTGCGGAAGGCATCGGCGAGCGCGAGGGTCCAGGCCTCGGCCGCGGCCTTCGACGCGGCGTAGGCGGCGTTGCCCTCGGTGGGCTTGGCCGAGCCCGACTGGCTGACCAGGACGAACCGGCCCCGGTCGCTGCGCCTGAGCGCCTCGTGGAACGCGAGGGAGGTGTGCTGGACCGTACGGATCAGCAGCTTCTCCAGGAGGTTCCAGTCGGAGAGCTCGGTCTCGGCGAAGGTGGCGCTGCCGCGCCAGCCGCCGACGAGGTGGACCAGACCGTCGACCCGGCCGAACTCCTTCTCCGTCTGGTTCGCCCACTCGCGGGTGGCGTTCAGGTCGAGCAGATCGACCGTGTCCCCGGTGACGGTCGCACCACCGTGCGCGTACCGGGCGGCGTCCACCGCCTCGGCGAGCCGCTCGGTGTCGGCGTCGGCGGCCACGACGACCGCTCCGGCCTCGGCGAGCCGCAGCAGGGTGGCGCGGCCTGCAGGCCCGGCCGCTCCCGCCACCGCGATCACGGCACCCTCCAGCGCCCCGTTGCCGTTCGATTTCATGGTGTCGGTCTCCTCGGTACGAAAGTTCACGCGGCAGCTCGCTCGGCGTTCTCCGCCGTGATCCCCTTGGTGGAGGCGATCACGTGCTTCAGCTTCTTGGAGAGCGCCTCAAAGAACATGCTGAGCGGAAACTCGTCCGGAAGCACGTCGTCGACCAGCTTGCGCGGCGGCTGCGACAGATCCAGGGCGTCGGGGCCCTTGGCCCAGCGGGAGCCGGGGTGCGGGGCGAGGTAGGTGGAGACCAGCTCGTAGGCCTTGAACCAGTGGACCAGCTTCGGGCGGTCGATGCCGTCCCGGTACAGCTGCTCGATGTCACCGCAGAGCTGGTTGGTGACCTCGGGAGCCCTCTCCCAGTCGATGCGCAGCTTGTTGTCGGTCCAGCGGATGACGTCGTGCTTGTGGAGGTACGCGAAGAGCAGCTGGCCGCCCAGACCGTCGTAGTTGCGCACACGGTCGCCCGAGAGCGGGAAGCGGAACATACGGTCGAAGAGCACCGCGTACTGCACGTCGCGGCCGTGCTCGTTGCCCTCGGCGTCGAGCTTCACGGCCTCCTTGAAGGCGGTGAGGTCGCAGCGCAGCTCCTCCAGGCCGTACATCCAGAACGGCTGGCGCTGCTTGATCATGAACGGGTCGAAGGGCAGGTCGCCGTGGCTGTGGGTGCGGTCGTGGATCATGTCCCACAGGACGAAGGCCTTCTCGCAGCGCTCCTGGTCGTGGACCATGGCGGCGATGTCCTCGGGCAGCTCCACACCGAGGATGTCGACGGCCGCGTCGGTGACCCGGCGGAAGCGGGCGGCCTCGCGGTCGCAGAAGATGCCACCCCAGCTGAAGCGCTCGGGGGCCTCGCGCACGGCGATGGTCTCGGGGAACAGCACGGCCGAATTGGTGTCGTACCCGGCGGTGAAGTCCTCGAAGGTGATGCCGCAGAACAGCGGGTTGTCGTAGCGGGTGGCCTCGAGCTCGGCGAGCCACTCCGGCCAGACCATGCGCAGCACGACCGCTTCGAGGTTGCGGTCCGGGTTTCCGTTCTGCGTGTACATGGGGAAGACGACCAGGTGCTGGAGGCCGTCCTGGCGGTCCGCGGCCGGCTGGAACGCCAGCAGCGAGTCAAGGAAGTCGGGCACCTCGAAGGCGCTGTCGGCCCACTTCTTCAGGTCGCCGACGAGCGCCGCGTGGTAGGCGGCGTCCTGCGGCAGCAGCGGGGAGAGCTCCTCGACCGCGGCGATGATCCGCTCGACGGCGAACTCGGCGGCGGCACGGACCGGGGCGCCCTCTGCGTCGAAGTCGATCGAGCCGTCCTTGGACTGCCAGGGCCGGATCTCCTCGACGGCATCCTTGAGCGTCCGCCAGGCCGGGTGCTCGATCACTCGTCCTGCGGTGGCTATTTCGCTACCGTTGGCGCTCTGCACAAGGATTTCCGTCATTTCACTTCCTCCACGGGAGAAACTCGCGTCAAGACAGCGTATACAAGCGTGTCTCCCGACGACAAGTGTGACCTTGGGAAATTATCCTGCCCCACCCCCGGGGCAGCCGCAGATTTTCCGGTCATCGACACATGGCGACACGATGATTGCGGCGAGTGAGAGCAGGGGCGGCTCAGGGGACTTCGATGCCCGGGCTCCACAGCCACGCCGACCACGGCGACCCGGATAGACGTTCCCCGATGGCCGGAATCCATGCCTGGACAGTCCGGGTGATGTTCGGCCGCCCGGGGATCGGATCCCGTCAAGCCCGGGAGGACTCGCCCACGCACGAGTGCACGACCGGTTACGCAACGCACGCGGGCTATTAGGCTGCGCCCAGGCCGTGCCGTAAGCGACCCGAGCCCGAGCCCGAACCATCGACGGAAGCGAGAAGATCTTGAGTTTCCTCACCATCGGTCATCGCGGGGTCATGGGTGTCGAACCGGAGAACACCCTCTGCTCCTTCGTCCGCGCCCAGCAGACGGGTATGGATGTCATCGAGCTCGATCTGCAACTGAGCAAGGACGGCGCCCTCGTCGTCATGCACGACGCGGACGTGGACCGCACGACCGACGGCACCGGGGCGGTCGCCGAGAAGACGCTCGCCGAGCTCCGGGAGCTCGACGCGGGGCGGGGCGAGCGCATCCCGGTCTTCGAGGAGGTCCTGGACGCCGTGCGCGCTCCCCTCCAGGCGGAGATCAAGGACGCCGCCGCGGCGCGGACGCTCGCCGAGGTGATGCTCAAGCGCGACCTCACCGAGCGCGTGGAGGTGTCGTCCTTCCACGACGAGGCGATCGCGGAGATCTCCTCGCTGGTGCCCGGGGTGCGCACGGTCCTGGTCGCCAGCCGCTGGGGTAGCGATGTGGTGGAGCGCGCACAGGCGGTGGGCGCCGCCACGCTCGCCCTGAACATCCGCAGGCTCACCCTGGAGACGGTGGAGCACGCGCACGGTGAGGGGCTCAAGGTCATCGGCTGGGTCGTGAACACCCAGCCCCATCTTCGCCTGGTGCGCGCACTGGAGCTGGACGGCGCGACCACGGACTACCCGGAGATCCGGCGGACGGGCCGTTTCACGGCCTGAGGCGCCCGCACCCGGTCAGCCGCGCCTCTCAGCCGAGGTCCTTCACCAGAAGTTCGAACTGGAGGTCGTCGCGCTTGGGCAGTCCGACGCGCTCGTTGCCGTACGGGAAGGGCGTCATCTTTCCCGTACGGCGGTAGCCACGCCGCTCGTACCAGGCGATGAGGTCCTCGCGTACCGATATCACCGTCATGTGCATCTCCCGTACCCCCCAGGCCTCCCGCGCACTGCGCTCCGCCTCGGCGATGATCTGCCGGCCGAGACCCGCGCCCTGGAGCTCGGGACGCACCGCGAACAGGCCGAAGTGGGCCGCGTCGCCACGGTGTTCCAGTTGGCAGCAGGCGATGGGCGACCCGTCCCGCTCCACGACCAGGATCCTGCTGCCCGTCTTGCTGATCACCGCCGCAACGCCCTCGGGATCGGTGCGCGGGCCGTCCAGGATGTCCGCCTCCGTGGTCCAGCCGACCCGGCTGCTGTCACCGCGGTACGCGGACTCGATGAGTGCGACCAGCTCGGGGACGTCGTCCTCGGTCCCGTCGCGGAAGGTCAGTCGTGCGGGCTTCTGCGTCGGTGCACTGTCCATGTGTCGAATCTCCGATCGCTCTCGCGCCGTCTACTGTGCTGACCATGATGCACGTGCTGAGTAGCCGCATCCTGCTGCGGCCGACGGATCCGGACCGGTCCCGGCGCTTCTACGAGGACGTACTCGGCCTCCAGATCTACCGGGAGTTCGGCACCGGACCCGAGCGCGGGACGGTGTACTTCCTCGGCGGCGGCTTCCTGGAGATCTCCGGGCGCTCCGACACCGCGCCCGCACCCGGTATCTCGCTCTGGCTCCAGGTATCGGACGCCAAGGCCGCCTACGGGCATGTCCTGTCACACGGCGCCACGGTCGAACAGCCGCCGCAGCGAGAGCCGTGGGGCCTGGTGGAGATGTGGGTGAGGGATCCGGACGGGGTGCGGATCGCCGTGGTCGAAGTACCCGACGACCATCCTCTGCGTTACCGGCCCTGACACCGGGCGCCGGTGCCGTGCCCCCGCGTACGCCTGTGCGCTCGCATGTGCGCGCGCACCCGGGGCATCACATCCCTCGACACCGTCGAGCGGGGAGGTGCCCGGTGCACGGTACGGCGTTCTCGGCCTGGTTACTCGTCGCGTTGTGCGCCGCGTCGGGCGCCTACTGCGTGCTCAGGATGCGCAGCAGCGCGGGCGAGGAGCGCGGGGCGGCGGGCGGCGAGGCGGCTATGGGTTTCGGGATGGCCGCGATGGCCCTGCCTGCCACGATCGTGCCACCGCCGTCGTGGGCCTGGCAGATCTACGCGGCCGTGTTCACGGCTACGGGGCTGCGGGGCCTGTGGGCACTCCGTCGGGCGGGCGGTGGCTCGCACCATCCGCATCATCTGGTGGGTTCGCTGGCCATGGTGTACATGGCGCTCACGATGGCACCCGGCACGGGGGCGCACACCGGGCACGCGGCGCACGCGGGCGCCGGGGGTGTCCCCCTGCTGACAGGGGTGCTGCTGGGGTACTTCGTGGTGTTCGTGCTGCGTTCCGGGGCGAGGTTGGTCCCAACGACGGCACCATCGGGAGCGGTGGCCCCGGCCTGGGGCGCACGGCCCGAGCTGGCGCTGGCCTGCCGGGTGTCGATGGGGGTGGCCATGGTGGCCATGCTGCTCACCGTCTGACGCGCCGACGGGTGCGACCGTGTCGTACATCACTTGGCGCCCGAGCCCATACCCGGCGGTAGTGCCGCGCTCATAGGCTGACTCCATGATGGTCTCGCTTGCGCTGCTCCTGCTCGGCGCACTGGCCGCCGTCCTGGCCCCGCGGCTGATGTCGCGGGCCGAGTGGCCGGAGCGCGAGCCTGTGGTGGCGCTGTGGGTGTGGCAGTGCGTGGTGGCGGCCGTGCTGCTGAGCTTCGCGCTCTCCATGACGTTCAGTGCCGCCGCGGCCTGGCAGGCCGTGCGGGGCCAGGTGTTCGCGCCCGCTCCGCATGCCGTGGTGGAGGCCTATGCGCTCGGGGCGCACGGCCCCTGGTCCGCGGTACTCGCGGTCGTACTGGCGTGCGGCGGGCTCTGGACGGGGGCGATGCTGGCCCAGGAGGTGTACCGGGCGCACGCCCGGCGCAACCGGCGCCGGGCCGAACTCCTCGTGCGCGCCCCTCTGTTGCCGGGAGAGGGCCCGGGCGGTGAGCCCTTGGTGCTGCTGGAGGGTGAGCGTCCCGACGCCTGGTGGCTTCCGGGTGCGGCGCCCCAACTGGTGGTCACCACCGCGGCGCTGCGGCGGCTGAAGGGCCGTCAGCTCGACGCGGTGCTCGCCCATGAGCAGGACCACGCCCGCGCGCGGCACGACTGGCTGCTGCACTGCTCGGCGGCGCTCGCCAACGGCTTCCCCCAGGTCCCGGTGTTCGCCGCGTTCCGGGACGAGATGCACCGGCTGGTGGAGCTGGCCGCGGACGATGCCGCGTCGCGCAGGTTCGGCCGGCTCACCATCGCCCTGGCGCTCGTGGAGCTGAACGAGCACCGGGGGGTGTTCGGTCCGTGCCCCGCTCCGGACGCCCAGCTGCCGCAGCGTGTCAACCGGCTGCTGGCACCTGTCCCCCGACTCACCGCGGGCCACCGGCTCCGTCTGACCGCGACGGCGGCGCTGGTGCCCGTCGTTCCGCTGCTCGTGGCATTCGTGCCCGGGCTGAGAGCGCTCGGATAGCTTAGGGCGGTCATTGTGGGCAAGGATCGGTCCCATGCAGCCTCCTGTCCGGCCCTCCCGCACGCGTACCCCCATCTCCGCCACCGCGCTCACGACCGCGGTGGCCGCCGCTCTGTCGCTGGTTCTGCTGGTGCTGGTCGCCACCGCCTGGACGCCGCTGCTGTCGCTGGACGTCGCGATCGCACGGGCGCTGCACCACTCGGCGCTCGCCGAGCCCGGCTTCACCGAGGTCAACCGGGTGCTCAGCAACTGGGTCTGGGATCCGTGGACGATACGCGCACTGCTGGCCGCGGCGGTCGTCCTGCTGCTGTGGCGCGGGGACTGGCTGCCCGCCCTGTGGGTGGCCGGCGCCAGTGCCCTGGGCACCCTGGTGCAGCAGTCGCTCAAGTCCGCGGTGGGCCGCGAGCGACCGCACTGGGAGCAGCCCCTGGACACCGCCCAGTACGCCGCCTTCCCGTCGGGGCATGCCATGACGGCGACGGTCGTCTGCGGGCTGGTGCTGTGGCTGCTCGGGCGGGAGGGCGTGGGGCCCCGCGTCTGGTGGGCCGCGGTCCTCGTCGCGGCCGTCTCCGTGCTGGGGGTGGGCTTCACCCGGCTCTATCTCGGGGTGCACTGGTTCACGGACGTGGTCGGCGGCTGGCTGCTCGGGATCTGTGTGGTGGGCCTGGCCATCACGTCGTACCAACGGTTCGGCGGCGGCGGGTCCGGGACGCCGGGACCCGGCGCGCGGAGATGAGACATCCGACCGGACCGGGCGATCCCCCGCGTCGCCCGGTCGGGCCAGTCACCGCCGCTGACCAGGTACGCAGCCATAGCGCGGCGATTCGCGCCGAGTATATTGGCTGGAAGCCAGTCAACGCAGGAGTCAAGCATGTCCCCGCGGCGCGCATCGGTCAATGAAGAACTGCGGCGGCGTTCCCGTGAGCGCCTCTTGCAGGCCACCGTGGACCTCGTGGGGGAACGCGGTTACGAGGCGACGACCCTGGGCGACATCACCGACCGTGCCGGATCGGCACGCGGCCTCGTCTCGTACTACTTCGCGGGCAAGCGGCAGCTCTTCCAGTCGGCGGTGCACCGGTTGATGCACCTCACGCTCGAAGCCGCTCTGGAGCGCGAGCCCCGTACGGACGACGGCAACGAACGCCTTGCGCGCGCGATCGACGCGGTGCTCGGCCTCGCCCTGGACCGGCCGGTGCTGATGCGGGCGCACATGGCGGGGATACTCCAGGCGGAGGGGTTCGTCCGGTGCCCTGAGCAGCAGCGGCTGGAGTTCCTGCTGCGCGGCACCCTCGAGCGTTACGGCTCCCCCGACGTGGACGCCGAGTACCCGCTGCTGCGGGCGCTGCTGATGGGCGCCGTGTTCGCGGTGGTGGTGCCCGGGGCGCAGCTGCCGCTGGAGCGGCTGCGGGCCGAGCTGTTCCTGCGGTACGGGCTGGACTGGGAGCTCGGCCGTGATTGAGAGGCCCCACCCTCCGGGCGCACGGTGCCACTGCTCCAACACGGCCCATGCGTCCCGCCGGGCGGAGAGCCGCCCGGCGGGACGCGTGGGGTTCCGCTGGTACCCGCCGATGTGGCCGGCCGGTCGGCTCAGTCGCGGTCGAAGTAGTCCGGCTGGGTCTGGACATTGAGCTCGTGCAGCCGGACCCGCTTCGCGGGGTCGGTACGGCGGTCGTCGAGTCTCAGCACATCGAGGCCCTTGGCGATGTCGTTGGAGTAGATATGGCCGTTGTAGTAGTACGCCGACCATGAACCACCCGTGGTGAGGGTGTCGGTGGACAGCGGACCACGCTCGAAGTAGGCGATCTCCCTGGGCTTGGCGGAGTTGGTGAACTCCCATACCGAGACGCCGCCCTGGTACCAGGCCTGGACCATGATGTCGCGGCCCTTGACCGGGATCAGCGAGCCGTTGTGGGCCACGCAGTTCTCGGTGCTCGCCTGGTGGCGGTCGATCTTGAAGTAGCTGCGGAAGACGAGTTTGCGTTTGTCGCCCTTGCCGACGATGTCGTAGATGCCGTCGGCGCCGCGGTTCGGTCCGGTCGCCTCGTTGCAGGTGGCGCCCACGCCGCCGCCGAGCTCGTCGGTGAAGACGACCTTGTCGGCGCGCTGGTTGAACGTCGCCGAGTGCCAGAACGCGAAGCTGACGTTGTCCTGGACCTGGTCGATGACCTTGGGATGCTCGGGATCCCTGATGTCGAAGAGGATGCCGTCACCCATGCAGGCGCCCGCCGCGAGGTCCTTCGACGGCAGCACGGTGATGTCATGGCACCCCGTCGTCTTCGAGACACCGGGGTTCGTCGGGCCTCCCGGGTTGCCACCGCCGTCCGGGCCCTCACCGGGGAAGAGCACCGGGAAGTTGACGACCGCCGCCTTCTCGGGGGCCTTGCGCGGCACCTTGATGACGGAGATTCCGTCATGCGGGGGCTGGCAGTCGGGGAAGGCCGCGTTCGGCGAGTACGAGGAGACGTACACGTAGACGTTGCGGCGCTCGGGCACCAGGGTGTGGGTGTGTGAGCCGCACGCGGTCTCCACGGCGGCGACGTACTTCGGGTTGCGCTTGTCGCTGATGTCGAAGATCTTCATGCCCTCCCAGGAGGATTTCTCGCTCGCGGGCTGCGTGGTGCTGCTGCACGAGTTGTCGCTGCGCGAGGAGTCGGTGGAGAGGAAGAGCAGGTCGCCCGAGACGGAGACGTCGTTCTGGGAGCCGGGGCACAGCACCTGAGCGACGGTCTTCGGGGCCTTCGGGTTGCGGATGTCGAAGATCCGGAATCCGTCGTAGTTGCCGGCGAAGGCGTATCCGTCCTGGAAGGCCAGATCGGAGTTGGTGCCCTGGAGGGCCTCCTTGGGGATGTTGACGAGCGGTTCGAGGTTGTCGCTGTGGACGATCTCGTCCACTCCGGGTATCTCACCGTTCGCCACGGCCGACTTGGCGGCGGCGCGATCGGCCGCGGACACCGCCTCCTGGTGCGGGGCGCCCCCGGGGTCGGGGATGGCTGCCGCCGGTCCGGCCGTCAGCAGCGTGGCGAGCATCCCGGCCGCGGCTGCCGCCACGACCGTGCGTCTGCGCCGCGGCATGCGGGTGGTGTGCAACGAGAACACTGGGACCTCCCTTTGCTCCGTTGTCTCCGTAATCCCCGTTCGGTATTGAACGGTTCACGGATCCCCGGGCAGTATCACCCTTTGCATGTCCATTCCAATAGGGGCCATCAGCGCCGTCATGCAGGAATGTGATCACTTGGCCAGGTAAGCGAGCTCTTCTGATCATCAACGTGCCGTGTATCGCAGGAGGTTGCCGTGTTGCCGCTCCGTAGATCCCGCCGGTTCCCCCGCATTGCAGCGACCCTGGTGGGCGCCGTACTCGCTCTGAGCGCCTGCGATTCAGGAGCTGGGGCGGAGAAGACGCAGTCCGCGAACGACGGCGGTGCGCCTCTGGTGGTCGCGCCGGGCAAACCCGGCGAGCCGGCGCGGACGTTGTCGGCCGACGAGGCACGCAAGGCAGCACCTGACAACCACCCGAACACGGCGGATCTCGACTACGCACAGATGATGATCGTCCATCACCGCCAGGCACTGCAGATGACCGCGCTCGTGCCGGGCCGTGCGTCCGGCGCCCGGCTCAAGGGGCTCGCGGCACGGATCGACGCGGCCCAGCGGCCCGAGATCGACGCCATGGAAGCGTGGCTGAAAGGCAGCACCGGAGGGACGGGCGGAGGCCGACACGGCTCCCATGGCCAGAGCGCTCACGATCACGGCGCGATGCCGGGTATGGCGACCGCGGCCCAGCTCGCAGAGCTGAGAGCGGCCCACGGCGCAGCGTTCGACACGCTCTTCCTGAAGCTGATGATCACCCATCACGAGGGGGCGGTCACCATGGCGGCCGATGTGCTCTCCCAGGGCCGGAACGTCCAGATGGAGGAGATGGCGAGCGAGGTGATCGCCCAGCAGACCGCGGAGATCAGCCGTATGCGCGCGATGTGAGTCTCCCCGGGCGCCGATTCGGGTGCCATGCTGGAGACACCCCTGCGGGAAGGAGCGCGGTCGTGCTTCGAGTCGCCGTCGTCGGTTCAGGTCCGAGCGGGGTGTACACCGCTCAGGCTCTTGTCCAGCAGACCCTGGTCCCGGACATCCATGTGGATGTACTCGACCGTCTCCCCTGCCCCTACGGGCTGGTGAGGTACGGAGTCGCACCCGACCACGAGAAGATCAAGTCCCTCCAGAACAACCTGCGGACGGTGCTGGAGGACGAGCGGATCGGCTTCATCGGCAATGTCGAGGTGGGCGCCAGGGGCCTGTCGCCCGCGCGGCTGCTCGACGCGTACCACGCCGTCGTGTACTGCGTCGGCGCGGCGCGGGACCGCAGGCTCGGAGTGCCGGGCGAGGACCTGCCGGGCAGCCACTCGGCCACCGACTTCGTCTCCTGGTACAGCGCACACCCCGACTCGTCGGATCCCGGCTTCGCGCTCGGCACCGTACGTTCGGCCGTGGTCCTCGGGGTCGGCAACGTCGCCGTCGATGTCACCAGGATCCTTGCCCGCGGCGCCGCCGAGCTCCGTCCCACCGACGTGCCGAGCGCGGCGCTGCGCGCGCTCGCCGCCAGTGGGGTGCGCGAGGTGCACATGATCGGCAGACGGGGCCCCTCACAGGGGAAGTTCACCACCAAGGAGCTGCGGGAGCTGGGCGGTCTGCCTCAGGCGGCGGTGGAAGTCGAACCGTCGGATCTGGCACTCGACCCCGCATACGCGGACCCCTCGGCGCTGCCGGCGGTGAACCGGCGCAATGTCGAGGTGGTCCGCGGTTGGGCGGCCGACATGTCAGCCGGAGCAACTCCCGCACGTGCGAGGCACATTCGGCTGCGCTTCTACCTGCGCCCGGTAGAACTGCTGGCGGGCGGGGACGGCCGGGTCGCCGGTGTGCGATGCGAGCGGACGGAGCCGGACGGCACGGGCGGAGTACGGGGCACCGGGACGTTCGAGGACATCGAGGCACAGCTGGTGCTGCGGGCGGTCGGCTATCGCGGAGTGCCGCTGGAGGGGCTGCCGTTCGACCGTACGCATGGAACGGTCCCCCATCAGGCCGGGCGCGTGCTGCGCGACGGCGCACCGTCACCCGGCGAATACGTGGCCGGGTGGATCAAGCGGGGGCCCACCGGGGTGATCGGCACCAACCGGCCGTGCGCCAAGGAGACGGTGGCCTCGCTACTCGAGGACACCGGCGAACTGTCGGCACGTCCGCTGACCACTGAACCCCTCGACATGCTGCGCGGTCTGGGACACGAGCCGGTCGAGTGGCCGGGCTGGCTGGCCATCGAGGACGCGGAAGCCGCGCTGGGGCGCTCCCTCGGCAGGCGCTCGGTGAAGATCCCCGACTGGCGGGGGCTGCTGGAGGCGGCACGGAGCGCGGGCACGGCCCGCACCGGCGGCTTGAGCACCGTACGCGAACACGGTGGTGCGATGCCGGCCGCTCCGGGCATCGCACCACCGTGAGTTCTCAGGCGCCGCGCGGTTGAACGGTCGATCGACTACTCGACGACGAGCTCGACCCGGATGTTGCCGCGCGTCGCCTTGGAGTAGGGGCAGACCTGGTGGGCCTGCTCGACGAGCTTCTCGCCGGTCGCACCTTCGAGAGCCTCGGGCAGCTCGATCCGGAGCACCACCGCGAGTCCGAAGCCACCGTCGGCCTCGTCCTTGCCGATGCCGACCTCGGCCGTCACCGAGATCTCGCTGGTGTCGACCTTCGCCTGCCGACCGACGAGCCCGAGGGCGCTCGAGAAGCACGCCGCGTACCCAGCAGCGAAGAGCTGCTCCGGATTGGTGCCCTCGCCATTGCCTCCCAGCGCCGGCGGCATGGCCAGCGGCAGGTCCAGGCGGCCGTCGGAGCTGACGGCACGACCCTCGCGGCCGTTGGCGGTGGCGACGGCGGTGTACAGCGCGTTCATGGCGATCATCCCTCTGTCGACGGGCCGGACCCCTGGTGGCCGAACCGCATGACCATTACTACAGCACACAATTAAGTTGTGCACAACTCAATAGCCCGAATGCGGGTATCCTGAACCCATGACCACGACACCGGACGCCGCCCGCAGCACGGAGATCCTCCGGCTCGACCGGCAGATCTGCTTCTCCCTGCACGCGGCCTCGCGCGCGTTCAACGGCGTCTACCGGGAGGTGCTGAAGGACCTCGGTCTCACCTATCCCCAGTACCTGGTGATGCTGGTGCTCTGGGAGCACGGGGAGCAGCCGGTGAAGGCGATCGGATCCCGGCTGCGCCTGGACTCCGGCACGCTGTCCCCGCTTCTCAAGCGGCTCGAGGCGATCGACTGCGTGGAGCGCCGCCGCAGCACCGAGGACGAGCGCTCGGTGACCGTGCGCCCGACCCCGAAAGGCACGGCCCTGCGCGAGCGGGCCGCGCTGATCCCGCGCCGGATCGCCGTGGCCACTGGGCTCAGCCTGGAGGAGCTGGGCGACCTCCAGGAGCGGCTCGCGGCGTTGACCGCCAAGCTCGACGGGGCCGATCTGGAGCTGACGGCCCACGATCCGGCGGTCGGCTGCGCGGGCGGCCCCGGCAGCCTGGACTGACGCTCGCCCGGCCGCTGTGACCTGCGGCGACGGACGCTTCCTGGGGCACTGTCGGCGGTCGGGTGCAGACTGGCCCGTATCCGCGACAACGGCGTCATGGAGGTGTCGGTGATGAACGACGTGCTGCTCGCTGTGGGCACCCGGAAAGGGCTCTTCCTCGGCCGCAGGCGCGTCGGCGGGTGGGAGCTCGACGGCCCGCACTTCAACGCACAGGCCGTGTACTCGATCGGCATTGACACCCGCCGCCCCGCTCCCCGGCTGCTCGTCGGGGCCGACAGCGCCCACTGGGGCCCTTCCGTGTTCCACTCCGACGACCTCGGTGCCACCTGGACCGAACCGGCGAAGCCCGCGGTGAAGTTCCCCAAGGACACCGGCGCCTCTCTGGAGCGCGTCTGGCAGCTGCATCCGGCGGGCCCCGTGGCACCGGACGTGGTCTACGCGGGGACCGAGCCGGCGGCGCTGTTCCGTTCAGAAGACGCCGGTGAGACCTTCGAACTGGTCCGCCCGCTGTGGGAGCACCCCACCCGATCGCAGTGGGTTCCCGGAGGGGGCGGGGAGGCCGTGCACACCGTGATCACCGATCAGCGGGACGCGGACTCCGTCACCGTCGCGGTCTCCACGGCGGGGGTGTTCCGCAGCCGTGACGGCGGTGCCAGCTGGACGCCCTCCAACCAGGGGGTGTCCGCGGTCTTCCTCCCTGATCCCCACCCCGAGTTCGGCCAGTGCGTCCACAAGATCGCGCAGGACGCCGGGAACCCCGACCGGCTCTACCTTCAGAACCACTGGGGCGTCTACCGCAGCGACGACGCGGGCGCCCACTGGACCGACATCGGCGAGGGGCTGCCGTCGGACTTCGGCTTCACGGTCACCGCCCACCCGCACCGCGCCGATGTGGCCTATGTCTTCCCGATCAACGCCGACGCGGACCGTGTCCCGGCCGGGCGCCGGTGCCGGGTCTACCGCACGGACGACGCGGGCAGCAGCTGGGAGCCCCTCGCCGCCGGGCTCCCCGACGGCGACCACTACGGCACGGTGCTGCGCGACGCGATGTGCACGGACGGCGCGGACCCGGCAGGCGTCTACTTCGGCAACAGGAACGGGGAGTTGTATGCGAGCGCCGACGACGGGGACAGCTGGCAGCAGCTCGCCTCACATCTGCCGGACGTGCTCTGCGTGCGTGCGGCCGTGCTCGGCTGACGCGTTCAGGGCAGGCGCCAGTCCACCGGCTGTGCCCCGAGGCCCACGAGGAGCTCGTTGACACGGCTGAAGGGCCGGGAACCGAAGAATCCGCGGTCCGCGGACATGGGAGAAGGGTGGGCCGACTCGATGGCCGGGAGGCCGTTCAGGAAGGGACGGAGATTGCGGGCGTCCCTGCCCCACAGCACCGACACCATGGGCTTGCCCCGGGCGACCAGCGCGCGGATGGCCTGTTCGGTCACTTCCTCCCAGCCCTTGCCGCGGTGCGCGCCAGGACTGCGGGGGGCCGTGGTCAGCGCCCTGTTGAGCAGCAGCACGCCCTGCTCGGTCCAGGGGGTCAGATCACCGTTGGAGGGTCGGGACAGGCCCAGGTCGGTGTTCATCTCCCGGAAGATGTTCTCCAGGCTGCCGGGCAGGTTCCGCACCTCGGGTGCGACCGCGAAGCTGTGCCCGATGGCCATGCCCGGGGTCGGATAGGGGTCCTGACCCACGATCAGCACCCGCACATCGTCGAACGGCTGCTGGAAAGCCCGCAGTACATGGGCACCTGCAGGCAGATAGGTCCGGCCCGCGGCGATCTCCGCGCGAAGGAAATCCCCCATCGCGGCGATGCGCTCGGCCACAGGGCCCAGCGCCTCCGCCCAGCCGGGCTCGACAAGTTCGTTCAACGGTCGTGCTGCCACGGCGCGTCACTCTACTGGTGCACGGAGTGTCTTTCGAATCCGGTCGTCTCATGGCTTCCCGGGGATAGGGTGACCCCGTCACTCCTCTCCCCCCACTCGCCCCGGAGCTGGTCCATGAAGTGGCGCAGCACCTCCGTCCCGCAGCGGCCGCGTGCGGTGTGTGTCCGGGGACAACGGTGACCAGGGTGCCCGGCCAGAGGCGATGGGTGCTGGGTGCCGACTCGGGCGGATCGGGGCTGCGGGTCGCGCTCGCACCGGTCGATGACCCTGGCCGCAGCGACACGCTCGTCTCGGGAGAGCCCGTCCGCACCGGCCCCGCCGGTATCGACGCGGCCATGCTGCTGGAGCGGCTGCTGCCGATGGCACACGCGCTGCTCGCGCGGGTGGGCGCGCCGGGACCGCAGGCGATCGCGATCGGGGCGGCCGGGATGGCAACCCTCGGGGACGAGTTGCGGGCCGCGCTTCCGGCAGCGCTGGAGTCCGAGTTCGGGACGAGCACCATGGCCTTCGCCGCTGACGCGGTGACCGCGTATGCCGGGGCACTCGGGCAGCGGCCGGGAGCCGTGGTCGCTGCGGGCACCGGGATGGTCGCGCTGGGGACCGATCTGTCCCGCTGGCGGCGGGCGGACGGCTGGGGGCATCTGCTCGGGGACTGCGGCAGCGGGGCGTGGATCGGACGGGCGGGCCTCGATGCGGCGCTGCGCGCGCACGACGGGCGCGTGGGCGGTTCGGCGGCGCTGCTGGCGCGGCTCGAGAAGTCGTTCGGGCCGCCCGACCGGCTGCCGGGGCTGCTGTATCCGCGCTCCGACCGCCCTGCTCTGCTGGCCTCCTTCGCTCCCGAGGTCGCCGCGTGCGCGGCGGAGGATCCGGTCGCCGCGCGCGTCCTCGCCGAAGCTGCCGGGCATATCGCGGCCGCGGCCGCGGCCGTTTGCCCGCCGTCCGGAGCCGGGGAGTGTGAAGTGTCCCTCACCGGAGGCTTGCTCAAGCTGGGCGAACCGTTGCTGGGCCCGCTCGCGGATGAGCTGTCCCGGCTGCTCCCGCATGCGCGGCGGGTCCCCGCCGCAGGCGACCCGCTGACCGGCGCCCTGGCGCTCGCCATCGCGCTGGCCACGGATCGGCTGATCATGCCCCGGGACGGGCGCATGCTCCACGTGACGATCAGCCGATGAAGCCCCACCCGCAGAACGGCGCAAATCGCCTATAGAGCTGCTTGAAAACCTATCGGGCATAAGCGGATGGACGGTACTCGACCGCCCCCTCCCCGAACAGCCGCCGGGGCAAAACCAGTAGCATGCGGCGCCATGAGCTCCCCCACTGGGCCAGCATCCGGCCTGCCAGTACGAATGCCGCGACCCCGCCAGTCCGGGCGGCACCGCCGCCCGGAGCCCGTGGTGGCCCCCGAGGGCGCGCCCGCTCTCGTCCTCGCGGTGCCCGGCACCCCTTCTGCCGCGATACGCAGCCTCGCCGAGGAAGTCATCAGCATTGCCCGCTCCGAGCTGCCGGGTCTCGATGCCGTCATCGGCTACCTCGACGGTGACGACGCCGAGTACCCCACGCTGGGGAGCGTGCTTGCCGGGACAGCCGCCCTGCGGACCGAACGGTATGAGCTGGCCAGGGCAGCCGGCCGTGAGGTCGCGGAGCCGGAAGGTCCCGCATCCGTCGTGGTGCCGCTGCTCGCGGGCCCGGACAGCGCCCTGACCCGCCGCATCCGCCAAGCGGTCATGGACAGCCGGGGAACCGCGGAGCTGACCGACGTACTCGGTCCGCACCCGCTGCTCGCCGAGGCGCTGCACGTCCGGCTGTCCGAGGCAGGGCTCGCACGCGCCGACCGGGCGCGTCTGTTCACCGTCGCGACGGCCGCCGACGGCATCGTCCTGGCCACGGTCGGCGGCGACGAGGCCGTACAGGCCGCGGGCATCACGGGCATGCTGCTGGCCGCCCGGCTCGCCGTGCCCGTGATGGCCGCAGCACTGGACCGCGAAGGCGCGATCGCGGCGACAGCCGACGAGCTGCGTGCTTCCGGCTCGGTGCAGCTCGCCGTCGCTCCGTACCTGGTCGGTCCCGAACTGCCGGTCGGCCTGCTGGCCGCCGCAGCCGCCGAGGCGGGCTGCGCAGCGGCCGAGCCGCTGGGCGCGTACCCGGCGATCGGGCGGCTGGTGCTGTCCCAGTACACGAGCACGCTGGGCATCCCGATGCAGCCGCCGGGTGCTCAGACCCACTGACCCGGACATCCCCGCGAAGGGCCCGCACCGCGCGGTGCGGGCCCTTCGCGTACGCGCCCCGGAAGCCGCGGGGCCATGCGGCCGGTCGGCCTCAGAACACCGTGTCCTCACCCCGGGCGCGTACCAGCGCCTCTGGATGGTGCACAAAGGCCGGTTTCAGCTGCACGGGGTCGTAGGTGCGGTGGAAGACCTGGGTCGCACAGCTGGAGATCGGCGGCACGATCCAGGACCAGTCGGCCCCCACCCGGCGCCCCTTCTCCTCCTCGCGACCGAGATGGGTGAGGAAGCGCTGGGACTCGGTGTGGTGGTCGGCGAGCGTCACACCGGCCCGGTCGAAGGAGTGCAGCACGGCGCGGTTGAGCTCGACGAGTGCGCGGTCCTTCCAGAGGGTCCGGTCGCTGGACGTGTCGAGGCCGAGTCGTGCCGCGACGGCCGGGAGGAGGTCGTAGCGGTCGGTGTCGCCGAGGTCGCGCGCACCGATCTCGGTGCCCATGTACCAGCCGTTGAAGGGTGCGGCCGGGTAGCAGATCCCACCGATCTCCAAGCACATGTTCGCGATCGCGGGGACGGCGTGCCAGCGCAGCCCGAGGTCGTCGACCCAGTCTCCGTCGGGATGGGACAGGGGCACTTCGAGCACGGCGTCGGCAGGCAGTTCGAACCACCGGGGCTTGTCGTCGCTGCCCTGGATCACAAGAGGCAGGATGTCGAAGGGGGTGCCGTGGCCGCCGGGCCAGCCGAGCCGCTGGGCGTAGGCGGTGATCCCGGTATTGCGCGGATCGCCGGTGGAACCGCGGCCGCTCGGTGCGGTGTAGCCGGCGTAACGCACGAGCTGTTCGTTCCAGATGCGGGGGCCTCGGCGGCCGGGGGCGTCGGGTGCGAAGACGGTGATCACCGGGCGTATTCGACCGCCGTTGGTCGCTTCCCGCAGGTGGGTGACGGCTTCGACGGCCATGGTGTCGGCGTCGTGGACGTCACGGCGGTCCCTGACCCGTAAGGAATGCCAGTACAGCCTGCCGATGCACCGGTTGCTGTTGCGCCAGGCGACGCGGGCTCCGTGGGCGAGCTCCGCCGGGGTGTGCCGGTAGGTGCCGGTGGCGTCGATCTCGGCGCGCACGGCGGCGATCCTGGCGGTCAGCGCCGCCGGACCGCCGGCGGTCGGCTGCTCATGGTGGAACAGCCGCAGGAACTCCTCGGCCTCCCGGTGCAGTGCGTCCGGCTCCCGCCCGCTCTCACCCCCGCCCCCGGAGGACTGTCCGGGGGGGCCGTGATGCGCCGGGCACTGGCCCGGCGGCGCCCCGGGGTCCACCGGAACATGCCCGGACGCCGCACGTGGCGGCCGGTCCTTGGGCGCGGCGGCTCGTCGAAGGAACTTCCGCATGGTGGGCACCTCCGGGCCTGAACGGGACGAGGACAGCGGACGCCGGACAGCGGACCACGGAAGACCGTCCGCGATCAACGGTTTGTGATCAACGGATTACGGACCATGGCTCACAGTTGACGACCGGACTACCCCATACGCGGACTGATCCACCCCCTAAGTGCGGAATGCACGCGCCTCGTTCACGATCACGTCAGGGTTGCGCCGGCATCCGGTCCCGCACGGACGCACTCGAAGCAAGGTGGTCAGCCCGATTGCGAGCCGGTCCCGGTACGGACGCCGCTCGCGTCGCCGTAGACGTCAGGCGGGCATGAGCGGGGAACGCGGCGATGAGCGCAGCGGGTCCGCCAGACCTGCGAGCGCCTTCTCAAGACCGTGCAGGTGCATGAGCGCGGCCTCGGCGCCCGGGTGATGCCGACCGGCGGATGCCGGGGTTTCGGCGCGCAGCTCGTCCCGCACGGCCCCCGGTATCTCCAGTGCGTGTACGGCGGCTTCCAGCCGCCAGCAGGCGGCGGCCAGCCGGGCGTCGTGGGAGGCCTCGGGGTCGGCGGCGACGGCGATGAGTCCGCGCACCTCGCGGGCGCAGTCGTCGAGCAGTTCGAGGACCTGCCGGGCCCGTGTCCTGCGTGCGCGCGACGGGCTGAGGGGATGGACCAGCGGCGCCAGGGACATCCGTACCCGGGCGAGCAGCACTTCCAGTTCGGCGGCGTGCCGGGCCGGGTCGGCGCTCTCGTCCCCGGCGAGCCGGTCCATCGCGGCCTTGGTGCAGGCGTGCACGCAGCCGATGGCCCTGCGGATCCAGGCGTTGGTGGCGGTGTGGGTGGTGATGGGCAGCACGAACGCCACGGCCAGCACGGCGCCGAGCGCGCCGACACAGGTCTCGGCGAGCCGTAGCGCGAGCAGGCCCGGCTCCAGCACCCCGAGCAACCCGTACAGCAGCGCGGCCAGCACGGTGACGGACAGCATCATCCAGCTGTACGAGACCGGGGCGCTGTAGAAGATCACGAAGACGCACACCGCCACGAGGGCGGCCGTGGGGAGCACCGCCCCGTGCACGGGCATGGCCACGAGCAGCCCGGCCGCGATACCGAGGACGGTGCCGAGGATCCTTCGGAACCCGCGGACCAGGGTTTCGCCGCGGGACGCGGTGTTGACGAAGATCCACCAGGCCGCGCCGACGGCCCAGTACCAGCGGTCCTGCGACAGCAACTGGCCCACGGCGAGCGCGAACGCGCCCGCCACCACCACCTGGGCCGCCTGCCGGGTGCTCGGACGCTCGAGTCCCCGGCCACCGGGAGGCGCCGGCACGAGCGGCGACGGCAGCCGCCGCTCGTAGCACCAGAGTCCGAAGCGGACCAAGGACGAGGCGGTCAGGGCGAGCGCGATGGCGGAGTACAGCCCGGGCAGCTGCCCGGGAACCGTGCGCAGGAACTGCGCCACGAAGAAGGTCATGAACGCGAACACACCCAGGGAGTGACCTCGTGGGCCCCAGCGCCGCGCGTACACCCCTGCCCCGGCGACGGCGAGGAAGGCCAGGTCCCGCGCCAGCGACTGCCCGTGCAGACCGGCCGCGAGCGCGAGTGAGGGGATGCCCACCACGGGCAGCAGCACCGTGGTGCGGGCCTGACCGGAGACCTTCGCGTCGGTCACGGTGAAGAGGGCGAGCATCGCGGCGAGTCCCCCGGTGATCACCGCCGGGAGCGGGTGTCCCGTCAGTGCGCAGGCGGCCACCGCCGACGCGACGCCGAGGACGGCCCGCAGACCGCTGCGCAGGCGCAGCAACCCGGGGTCCGGAGCCACGAACACCCTCTTGAGCACTGCTTTCCGCCCCTTCCTCGAATTCCTCGTGGTCCTCGTCGTGGCATCACAGGTGATGGCACAAAAAAGGCGCCGCGGGGGTCCGCAGCGCCGTTGACACCCCTATGAGAACATCTAGTGCCCCAGCGGCTCAAGTCGCACCCACTATGCTGGACCACTGGTACAGCCAAGGGTGATTCTGGCGAGTCCAGGCGAGCCAACGGCACAGAGGAAGCCCCGGGACCGGTGGGGCAATGGCCTGAAAGAGGCGGACCAACCATGGCCGTAGACGAGCTTGACACCCGCATTCTGCGTCTGCTGATCGAACAGCCGCGCACCAGCGTGCGGGAGTACGCCCGCATCCTCGGCATCGCCCGGGGCACCCTCCAGGCCCGTATCGACCGGCTTGAGCGGGACGGAGTGATCACGGGCAGCGGGCCGTTCCTGTCCCCGGCCGCGCTGGGTCACCCGGTCCTGGCCTTCGTGCACATCGAGGTCACCCAGGGGCACCTGGACGAGGTGGGCGGCCTGCTCGCCCAGGTGCCCGAGATCGTCGAAGCGTTCTCGATCACCGGCGGCGGCGATCTGCTGACCCGGGTGGTGGCCCGCGACAACGGCCACCTCGAGGACGTGATCCAGCAACTGATCAACATGCCGGGGGTGGTCCGTACGCGCACGGAGATGGCCCTTCGCGAGCGCGTAGCTCATCGGCTTCTGCCGCTGGTGGAGTCGGTCGGCCAGGCCACCCACGCGTCACGCTGATCCCTTCACGGCCACCGGCGGTCCAGCAGGCGCATCCGCCAAAGGCCCTACCCGGACTGCGCAGGGCCGGACCTGCCGGCAGCGAAGACCTGCCGGATGAAACGCCGCTGCCACGGCACCTCGACCGCACGGGAGTGGTAGTTCCGCCGCACCCACGTGACGGCTTCCCCGGGGTCCATACCCTCGAGGACACACATCGCGGAGAACGCCGTGCCGGTCCGTCCGACGCCGCCCCCGCAGCAGACCTCCACACGTTCGCCCGCGGCACGGTCGTAGGCGATGCGGAGCTTGCGCATCGCGTCCACGGGGTCAGCGGGAAGCCAGAAGTCCCGCCAGGGAATCCACAGAGACTCCCACGGCGGCTCGGGCTGCTGGTGACCCGTCAAGTGCACCGCGAACGCGGGAGTCTGCCCCTCCGGCAGTGCGTACCGGAGTCCGCGTCCGCGCATCATCCGCCCCGAGGGGAGCGCTATCACCTTGGGGTTGTCGGCGTTCCACAGGTCGGTCATGACGAGTCCCCGTTTCGTTCGGTCTCCAGGATCACATCACCCACCCGCTCGACGCCGTCAGGGCCGGGCCAGGTTCGTCCGGGCTGCTCGATAGGGTCCCGCCATGGCCACGCATGAACGCGAGATCACCGCTCCCGTCGACCTGTGCCGTGGCGACGGGAGCGTCGAGCCGGCCGCGATCGGCTGGTCCCGCCGCCCACTGCACCGCTGCCGGATCCCCGGCTGGGGACGGACCAAGCGGTGGGAGTACTGGTGCGTGACCGCGCCCACCCACCTCGTGGCCCTCACCGTGAGCGATCTCGACTACCTTGCCCTGAACTCGGTCTACGTTCTGGAATACGGCTCCATGACGCGGGAGTTCGAACGCACCGCGATCGTGCCCGGCGGATTCGGCGTCCGTCTGCCCGACACCATCGCCGGAGCGCCGGAGTCGCCCGCGCTCATGGCCGGACCTCGGCGGCCGACCAGAGGGCAGGTGCGGATCGAGATCCACAGCGAGGGCACGGCCACCCGGCTGCGGGCGCGCTGTCTGAGCCCGCAGCGCCTCCCCGTGGAGGTGGACCTCCTCGTCGCGCTGCCCGACGGGCACGAGACCCTCTCCGTGGTCGTGCCCTGGGACGAACGCCGCTTCCAGTACACCTCCAAGCACACGGCCAGGCCCGCGTCGGGCACGGTGCGCATCGGTGACGACGTCCTGGAGTTCGGCGACGACGCCTGGGGGACCCTCGACCACGGACGTGGCCGGTGGCCCCGCTCGATCGCGTGGAACTGGGGCGCCGCGTCCGGGCGCACGGACGGCCACACCGTCGGGCTGCAGTTCGGCGGGCGCTGGACTCGCGGTACCGGCACGACGGAGAACGCGGTGTGCGTGGACGGCCGGATCAGCAAGATCGGCCAAGAACTGGAGTGGCACTGGTCCCCCGACGACCACCTGGCACCATGGTCGATCCGCAGCCGTGAATCGGCCCAGGTGGACCTGGTCTTCACACCGTTCCACAACAGATCCACCCGCAGCGACATCGGTCTCGTCGCGAACCGCACCGATCAGTGCTTCGGCCACTACACGGGCTCGATCCGCACCGACGACGGCGAGCGGGTCGCGGTGAACCGGCTTCTGGGGTGGGCCGAGGACGTGCGCATGCGGTGGTGATCCGCCACGGCGGCAGCCCACCGCACCGGGGATCCCGAGCCGTCTCCGGCACCAGCACCTCAGGTGTACTCGCGAGGAGTGAGGGAGCACGGGAGGCCGGCTGCCGGTTCAAGGAGGCTCAGCCGCACCGGGCGGTGGGGACTGCCCTCGAGCCGCCGCTCAGTTCCGCGCGGGTGGGATCTCCCCCGCTTCCCCCGGTGGCCGCGGCGACGGCCCGATGTGGATCGCGAAGTCGCCGGCGTACTTCTCGTGGCCCTCGATGACGGCGAGGCCGACGGCCTCCTCGCCCCGCTCACCGCGCACGATCAGAGGGTCGTGTCTCAGGTCGCGCATCAGTGCGAAGCACATGCCGAGCATCACGAGCGCGAACGGTGCGGCGACCAGGATCGTCAGGTTCTGCAGACCGGCCAGCACATCTCCCTGACCACCGCCGACGAGCAGCATCACCGCCGCTACCGCCCCCGTGACCAGGCCCCAGAAGACGACGACGAAGCGGCCCGGCTCCAGGGCGCCCTTCTGGGAGAGGGTCCCCATGACGAGGGACGCGGCGTCAGCGCCGGAAACGAAGAAGATACCCACCAGGACCATCACCAACAGGCTCATCAGCGTGGCGGCAGGGAACTGCCGCAGCACCGCGAAGAGCTGCCCTTCGGGCGTCTGTTCCCCGGCGAGGCGCCCCTGCTCACTGAGTGTCATCGCCGTGCCGCCGAAGATCGCGAACCAGCACAGGCTGACGACACTCGGCACCAGGATGACGCCGCCGACGAACTGGCGGATGGTACGCCCCCTGCTGATACGGGCGATGAACATACCGACGAACGGGGTCCAGGAGATCCACCAGGCCCAGTAGAAGACGGTCCACGTCCCGAGCCAGTCGGCCACGCCCGCGCCGCTCGAGGCTTCGGTACGCCCGGCCAGCAGCGGCAGCTCGCCGAAGTAGGTGGCGATCGAGGTCGGCAGCAGATCCAGCACGGCGATGGTGGGTCCGGCGATGAAGACGAACACCGCGAGGATCAGCGCGAGCACCATGTTGATGTTGGACAGCCACTGGATGCCCTTCTCCACCCCGGACACGGCGGACGCGACGAAAGCCAGTGTCAGTACGGCGATGATGCTGACGAGCAGTCCCGTGCCCGCTTTCTGCATCCAGCCCAGTTCGCTGATGCCGCTGCCGATCTGGAGGGTGCCGAGCCCGAGGGACGCCGCTGAGCCGAACAGTGTGGCGAAGATGGCCAGCATGTCGATGATGCGTCCGCTCGTCCCGTACGCGTGCCGTTCGCCGATGAGGGGCACGAACACGGCGCTGATGGTCTGGCGCCGGCGGCGGCGGTAGGTGCTGTACGCGATCGCCATCCCGACCACGGCATAGATGGCCCAGGGATGGAGCGTCCAGTGGAACAGGGTGGTGGCCATGGACGTCGCCATGGCCTCGGCAGCGTCAGCGGGATCGGTGCCGGGCGGCGGAGTGCTGAAATGCGCGAGGGGCTCACTGACGCCGTAGAACATCAGGCCGATACCCATTCCCGCGCTGAACATCATGGCCACCCATGACACGGTGCGGAATTCCGGGCCTTCGTCGTCCTGTCCGAGCGGGATGGAGCCATAGCGGCTGATGGCGAGCCAGAGCGCGAAGAGCACGAAGCCGGATGCTGCCAGGACGAAGGCCCAGCCGAAGTTGTGGATCAGTCCGGACAGCAGGCCGCTGGACACTCGCTCCAGCGTGCCGGTGGCGACGGAGCCCCAGACGACGAAGGCGAGCGTCAGCGCTGCGGTGACACCGAACACCACACGGTCGGTTCCGCCGTGCCGTGCGGTCGTGGGTAGCGCGGGCATGTCCGCCGTCACCGGCAGCACTCTCCGAGAAGGCGGCTTCCGTGCGTGGTCGTCCGGTTCTCGGCGCGGTACTTCGTTTGACACTGGTGGCACCTTTCAGGTCCCTCACGAGACCGGTCCTCGCTCTGGGTTAGGCACTACCACATCAGTCGCTCCATCCCGTGCATCAACAGAAGGCGCGCGCTCGGTCGGCTGCCTTGACGGCGCAGCGGGCACGGCCGCGTGCTCCGCTCCCACGACCGATGAGTTCCGCCTCCCCGCGTCGTCTGCATGTGGGGAACGTCCCCTTTCCGCCCCCGCGGGAGCCCCGAAGAGAGATGACGAGGAGCGTGCACACCGTGGACCAGGAGTACGTGAGCGCCAGCCTGACCGTCGCCGCGCCCGCCGCGAGGGTGTTCGCGGTGCTGGCGGACCCGACGACCCATGCGGCGATCGACGGCACCGGCTGGGTTCAGGAACCCGTCGACCTGGCGCCGCTGACCGAGGCGGGGCAGATCTTCCGGATGGGCATGTATCACGCCAACCATCCGGACGGCGACTACCAGGTGGCCAACAAGGTCCAGGTCTTCGACCCGTCGCGCGCCATCGGCTGGCTGCCGGGGCAGGCGAAGGGCGACGGTCATCTGGAGTTCGGCGGCTGGACGTGGCGTTACGATCTCGGGCCGCTCGGACCGTCCGAGACCGAGGTCACGCTCACCTACGACTGGTCGGCGGTGCCGCAGTCCATCCGGGAGTACATCCGGTTCCCGCCGTTCGGCCCCGAGCACCTCACCCAGTCACTGCACCACCTGGCCGAGCTCGCCGCACCGGCGTCCCCGTCCTGATCTCCCGGCGGCTGCGGCTTCCGGGGCAGGTGAGAGGATGGCCGGCATGGATATCCGCCGCAGGAACAGCGTGACGGTCACCGGTCCTGCGGACGGTCCGGTGGTGGTGCTGGCGCATGGGTTCGGCTGCGACCAGAACATGTGGCGTCTGGTGGCGCCGGCGCTGAGTGAGCGGTACCGGGTCGTGCTGTTCGACTACGTCGGCTCGGGCCGGTCGGACCTGTCGGCCTGGGACCGGGAGCGTTACTCCTCGCTTCACGGTTACGCCCGCGACGTCGTCGAGGTCTGCGAGGAACTGGATCTGCACGACGCGGTGTTCGTCGGGCATTCCGTCAGTGCCATGACCGGTGTGCTGGCGGCGCAGGCCGCGCCGGAGCGGATAGGGGCGCTGGTGATGGTGGCGCCCTCGCCCTGCTACATCGACGACGACGGATACCGCGGCGGCTTCAGCGCGGAGGACATCGACGAGTTGCTGGAGTCGCTGGAGTCGAATTACCTGGGCTGGTCCTCGGCGATGGCACCGGTGATCATGGGAAACCCGGACCGGCCCGAACTGGGGCAGGAGCTGACCAACAGCTTCTGTGCCACCGACCCCGACATCGCCCGGGTCTTCGCCCGCACCACGTTCCTGTCCGACAGTCGCGCGGACCTCGGGAGCGTCAGCGTGCCGACCCTGATCCTGGAGTGCTCCCAGGACGTGATCGCGCCCCGTGAGGTCGGCGCCTACGTGCACAACGCGATCCCCTCCTCCCGTCTGGTCACTCTGGAGGCGACAGGTCACTGCCCCCAGCTGAGCGCTCCCGGGGCCACCACGCAGGCGATCCTCGCATTCCTTGGCGCCCGGCCGTGATGTGCCGGACCGGCAGCGAGCCCGAACCGGCCGGGACAGGCGACGCAGCCGGGACCGACGCCGCCTTCACCGCGCTGCTCGAGGACAGCGCCGAGGAACTGTACGAGTCGGCGCCCTGCGGCTATCTGTCCACGCTGATGGACGGCACCATCGCCAAGATCAACACGACTCTGCTGGACTGGCTCGACCTGGAACGCGAGGCCGTGGTGGGCCGGATCCGCTTCACCGACCTGCTCAGCGTCGGCGGAAAGCTCTACCACGAGACCCACTACGCTCCGCTGCTGCGGATGCAGGGCGAGTTGAGCGGCGTCGCCCTGGAGATGAAGATCTCCGGCGGCGGCCGGCTGGCGGTTCTGGTCTCCTCCAGCATCAAGCACAGCGGCGAAGGCGAACCACTGCTGATCCGCACCACCGTCTTCGATGCTTCCGACCGGCGCACCTACGAGCAAGAGCTCCTCCGCCGCCGCCAGGAAGCCGAGCTGGCCCGCGAAGAAGCCGAACACGCACGTGCGGAAGCCGAGCAGGCGCACCGACAGGCCGAAGCGGACCGGCAACGACTGGCCGACGCCCTGGCCGTGCTGCAGCAGTCCCTGCTGCCCGACTCGCTGCCCACGCTGCCCGGACTGGAGACAGCCGTCTACTACCACACGGCATCCCCCGACCGGCTCGGCGGCGACTTCTACGACCTGTTCCCCCTCGACGAGGGACGGTGGGCGTTCTTTCTCGGCGACGTGTGCGGCAAGGGCCCGCAGGCCGCCGCGCTCACCTCACTGACCCGCTACACCCTGCGCGCCGCGGCCCACCACAACCCTGATCCCGTGACGGCCCTGCGCACCCTCAACGCCGTACTGCACGAGCGGTATGCGGCCAGCGGAGATCCCCGCTACTGCACCGTCGTCTACGGCGTGATCGAAATCGGCACCAGCGGACACGTCAGGGTCCGTCTCGCTTCCGGTGGGCACCCGCCCGCCCTGATCGTGCGCGCCGACGGCCACGCCGACTACCTCCCCACCCCTGGCGGCCTGCTGGTGGGCATCCTGCCCGACGCTCCGTTCACCGCCGCCCGGACCACCCTGGCGCCCGGAGACACCCTCCTGCTCTACACCGACGGCATCACCGAGGCCCGAACCGGCCCCACCAACGACAAGCTCTACGGCGACGACGCCCTGCGCGGCTTCGCCGCCGGCCATGCCTCCGCCACCGCGTCAGAGCTGATCACCGCACTGACCGGACTCCTGGACAGTTTCGGCAACGGCCTGGACGACGACACCGCCCTGCTCGCGCTGGGCATACCCGCCGCCCGCCCCGACACCCTGCCCGCAACCGACCACCTCCCACGATGAGCCCGCTGAACATCACCCACCGCGACGCCGCCGCCGGCCCCGTGCTGTACGTGACCGGCGAACTCGACTACGCGCACGCCACCGCACTGCGCCAACAGGCCGAACTCCTCACGCTGGCACCCGGCCAGTGCCTGGTCATCGACCTGTCCCGGCTCGAGTTCTGCGACTCCACCGGCATCACCGCCCTGCTCGCCGCCCGCCAGCACGTGCTCGCCGCCGGCGCCGACATCGCCCTGACCGGTGTCCCGCCGAACACCCTGCGCATCCTGAAGATCGTCGGCCTCGACCAGGTCCTGACCATCCGCTCCGACGCCGACGCCGACACCGGCACCGGCACCGGCACCGGCTGAAACGCCAAGTCGGCCCGGTCCCGCCCCGTGTGGCCTGCCGCACCGAACCCCTGCCGCCGGATGAGACATGCCTGACGTACGGTCACTTCTCGGCGTTCCCCTGCCGTGGTCCCGGCGGACACGACCCGAGCCTCGAGTGTCGACGAGCCGTCCGGGGTGTACCCGACGGTGTGTCGTCCCGGCCGGGCAGCCTGTCGTGGCACGTCGGTTCGTGGCCGATATCGACGGAAAGGGCCCTCCCGAACGGGAGGGCCCTTTCCAGAAGGGAAATTCACGTCAGCGCTTGAAGGCGTCCTTGGTCTTTTCCTTGGCTTCTCGGGCGTCACCCATGCTCTTTTCCGCCCGACCTTCGGCGGCCATGCGGTCATTGCCGATGGCGCCGCCCAGGGCCTCCTTGACCTTGCCCTTGGCCTGCTCGGTCTTCGCCCTGACCTTCTCGCCGGCAGTCATGGAACACGCCTCCTCATAGATCCTGAGTCGCTGTCAACCGGCTGGTGCCCCAGCTTTCCCTTCATAAACAGAGCACTTGCGGTGAATGAAGGCGGAGGGGCAGGGCAGACGGGACGCCGGGAGGTTACACAATATGGTTCCCTTGCTGATCGTTCTCCTTCTTGCCGTGATCCTTTTCGGTGCCGGATTTGCTGTCAAGATTCTGTGGTGGGTCGCCCTCGCCGTGCTGCTGCTGTGGCTGCTCGGCTTCGTCATGCGCTCCACCACGGCGGGTGGTGGCCGCGGCCGCTGGTATCGATGGTGATCCGATGCCGCACTGCTGATGAACGGCGACCGCCGTGGTGACTGCTGTGCCCGAAACGGCCCCCGGCGTGCCTTGAGTTCTAGTGGTCTCTGCAACACCCCAGTTCAAGGGGTGCGATGGACTTCGAGATCCGGGATCGTTCGGTCGACACGGGGTCCCGTCCACGGACGGATGAGCGGCGGCTTTACTTGCAGCTCGTGCAAGAGGGCATGAGCTACAAGGAGGCCGCCGCGACCGTCGGTGTCAACGTCCGGGGCGGCGGAGGGAACGGCCCGGGTCCGCGGCAGGCACAGCGCGTCCGCGTCGTGGCGCAGGATCGCCAGGTGCAGTTCCCGCAAGCCCGGCCCCGAGTCGACGCCGAGGTCCTCGGCGAGCGCGATCCGAAAGCACTCGTACTGGCGCAGCGCCTCCGCGGCCCGTCCGGAGGCGTAGAGCGCCCGCATCAGGATGGCCCAGGACGCCTCGCGCAGTGGCGCTGCCTCGACGAGTGCCTCCACGGCGATGGCAGCGGCCTCCGGTTCCCCGTCGGCGAGCAGCAGATGGGCGCGCAGTTCCTCGGCCTGGTGGCGCAGCCCGTCGAGCCGACGCGCTTCGGCAACGGCGAACGGGTACCGTACGGCGTCCTGGAGGGCGGAGCCCCGCCACAGCGCCAGGGCGTCCCCCACGGTCTGCCGTGCAGACGTGGTGGACCCGGCCTCTTCTGCCTGTCTGGCGTGACGTAATCCGGTCGCGAAACGCGCGCTGTCGGGCACGCCGTCTGGGCGGTCCGATGTCGAGGCTCTGATCACCCCGCCCTACCTCGACCGGTCCCGGAAGACCGAAACGCATTCCAAGGCCTCTCGTTCTCTGGTGGTTCTCAGACGACAGAAGAAATGGAGTGACCCGACACGGGACCGGGACGCGGACAGCCGCCGCTCGGGCCGTGGTTCAGCTGCGCTTCGCGGTCTCGCGGAGAGCCGTTGCCGCCTTTCCGCCCAACACGCGGGCGGGTGCGGAGCGCATGGCGCCGCGGCAGTTTCCGGGCGCACGGGGACGGGCGCGCCAAAGGCAGGTGTTCGGGCACGGACGCCACGCCGGGCGTGCGTCGTCCGCCATTCGGTTCCCTCTTCCTCCCTATGTGGCATGGTGCATTTCGGGTGCGCAAAAGCACGGATACATACGGGGCGAGCACAGGGGAATGTCGGTGATGCGCCGCGCCGCCGCGGCACCATTGCATCGACCGTCGCGACATCATGGCAGGCAAACAGTCGAACCTGTATCCGGTCCTCGCGGACCGGACAGCAAGCGGGCGCTGACCCACCGCCATACGGGCGCCGGATCGCGGCGAATGGTTCCTTGCGCGAAGCATGTGCGGGCGAAATCCAACCGGAAAGGCGCGCGACCCGGGCACGCGGGCCACACCTCCATCCGCACGGCCCCGCTCGATCAGGCGGTTCCCGCCCGCTGCCCGTCCGCGTGGTCGGCCCGTCCGCTACGACTCGCCGAGGCGGTGGAGGAGAGCGGCTCGCTGCCGGGCGTCATGTTCCCGTGATTGGCGAGGACCCGGCGGGCGGCGGTGCGCAGGGCTCAGCCGCACGGGGGCAGGTCGACCGGCCGTTCGGCACGGTGCGCGGGCGCTGAAAGCCGTGAGACGGTCTGGTGGTGCTCAAGGAGTCGACGACGTGCGGCGGAGGCGGTCCACCGGGTCAGCCTGGTACGGCCTATGCGCCACGGCGGATCCGGGCCGCCTTGCGGGCTTCGGCAGTCTGGCGGGCCTCAGCAGCCCGGCGCGACTCGCCACCGCTACGACCGGCCCGGCCAGGGCGGGTGCCCAGACCTCGGAAGGGAGCGCCGCCGCGCTTCGGACGCTCCGCGACCCCGCTGCCGGTGACGGGGACACCGGAGGGAGCCTGGGCACCGGTGATGCGGCTCAGCTCGGTCTCCCCGGACCGCACCTGTGTGATCTGCGGCCTGATGCCCGCGTCAGCCATGAGACGGGCCATGTCCCGGCGCTGGTTGGGCAGGACCAGTGTGACGACGCTGCCGGACTCGCCGGCGCGGGCGGTACGCCCGCCACGGTGCAGGTAGTCCTTGTGGTCGCCGGGCGGGTCGACGTTGACCACGAGGTCGAGGTCGTCGACGTGGATGCCGCGGGCCGCGACATTGGTGGCCACCAGGACCGTGACATGCCCGTCCTTGAACTGGGCCAGGGTTCGCGTGCGCTGGGGTTGCGACTTACCGCCATGCAGGGCTGCGGCATTGACGCCACTGCTCAGCAGGTGCTTGGTGAACTGGTCGACGGCGTGCTTGGTGTCCAGGAACATGATCACGCGCCCGTCACGGGCGGCGATTTCGGTGGCCGTTGCGTACTTGTCGGCGCCTCGGACCTGCAGCACGTGATGCTCCATCGTGGCGACTGCGCCCGCCGACGGGTCGACCGAGTGGACCACCGGGTCATGCAGGTAGCGACGGACCAGGAGGTCGATGTTGCTGTCGAGCGTGGCCGAGAACAGCATGCGCTGGCCGTCGGGACGTACCTGGTCCAGCAGTGCGGTGACCTGGGGCATGAAGCCCATGTCGGCCATCTGGTCGGCTTCGTCGAGGACGGTGATGCTCACCCGGTCCAGGCGGCAGTCCTTGCGCTCGACGAGATCCGCGAGGCGGCCAGGGGTCGCGACAACCACCTCGGCCCCGGCACGCAGTGCGCCTGCCTGCCTGCCGATCGACATACCGCCGACCACGGTGGCCAGCCGCAGCTTCAGCAACTGGGCGTAGGGGGCGAGCGCATCGGTGACCTGCTGGGCCAGCTCGCGCGTGGGGACGAGGATCAGGGCCAGCGGCTTCCGCGACTCCGCACGCCGCCCGGCCGTGCGCACGAGGAGCGCCAGGCCGAAGGCGAGCGTCTTGCCCGATCCGGTGCGCCCGCGGCCCAGGACGTCTCGCCCTGCCAGGGAGTTCGGCAACGTCGCGGCCTGGATCGGGAACGGCTCGTTCAGGCCGAGGTCGGTGAGCATCCTCAGCAACTCGGCGGGCATGTCCAGTTCGCCGAAGGTCGCCACAGCGGGGAGGGCGGCCGTGACGGTGACCGGTAGCGCGAACTCCCCCTGTGGCAGGGAGGGGCGCTGTCCGATGCCGCCGGAACTGCCGCCGGGGCGAGCCTGCCCCTGCGGCCGGATACGGTCATTTGTACGAGCTGAACGGCTCACGGAGAACCTTCCTCGACGGGCACGCATCGAGGAATTCCCGACAGCAAGGAGCCGGATGAATTGCAAGAACGAGCCAAAAGTGAGATGAAAAGAATTTCATCAGAAAACAAAAAGCAGCGCAGATAGGGCCCCACCGTAACGGTGGGGCCCCAGCTACGTCCTACGCTTCAGCGTCAGGCGGGGGTGATGTTCTCCGCCTGCGGGCCCTTCTGACCCTGCGTGACGTCGAAGTTCACCTTCTGGCCCTCCTGCAGCTCACGGAAGCCCTGCGTGGCGATGTTCGAGTAGTGAGCGAAGACGTCGGGGCCGCCGCCGTCCTGCTCGATGAAGCCGAAGCCCTTTTCCGCGTTGAACCACTTGACGGTGCCAGTAGCCATGCCATATCTCCTTCGGGGCAGTACCCAGGGGATCACACCGTGTGAACCCTTGCGTTGCCACAATGAGCCCCGTCCGGATAAGCACCGGATATACAAAAGCACCCGGCGGCATGCAGCCACCGAGGCACTTGAAGTTTCGGGAACCACAACTGCAACTGCTGCTGATTTTAGCACGACACATACACCCGCACTACCTTTCGCTGGCAGTACAGGATCAGCGGGGCATACCTGCGCGAACCCAAATACACGCGAAGGTTAATTTTCAGATCGTACAAGGTGCGGTCGCGGGGATCCCGTCCGCGCCATCACCTCCTCGGTGGCCCCGTGCTCGGGCGGTGCCGGGGGCCCGGCTGCTTTCGGGGGCCCACCGGGTCGGCCGATGCCTGCGGTCGCCCGCGTACTCCGAAGCCGCTCAGCGCAGTACGGCCGCCAGCAGGTCGGTTCCCAGCGCCGTCACGTCGGGCAGATTGACGGTGTACCGCACGTAACGGCCGTGTCGCCGGGCCGTGAGCAGACCCGCGCGACGCAGGACGGCGAGGTGCCGGGAAGCCTCCGGTGGCGAGAGTTCCCACGTATGGGCCAGCTCACGGGTGGTGTGCGGGCCACGGGCCAGGGTGCGCAGCAGGCGCAGCCGTACCGGATGTGCGAGTGCCTCCAGCCGCAGGGTGACCGTTTCCAGCGATACCGGCTGCGACGGACTCGCCTCGGCCACGGGGTACTGCACCACCGGCTGCCACCCGGGCGCGTGGACCGCCACCAGGTGCGGGCGGCCGAAGACGCTGGGGATGAAGGTGACCCCGCTGCCGTGGGCGGCGGTCGCCTTGTCCTGCAGCTTGTCCACGACGATGCAGGCGCCGTCCGGCGCCAGACCGACTGCGCCGGAGACCGAGGCGAGTGCCGGCCCGATGCCCTGGCGCTTCAGCAGGTCGTTCTTCAGGCGCAGGTCGGTTGCCAGTTGCACGGCCACTCCGGCCCAGGCGGCGTCGAAGAAGGCTTCGGCGCACTGTTCGAGGGTGTGGCGCACCCGCGCTCGCACAGCGGCCGGATCTGCGAGCAGCCGTTCCGCGAAGGCCTCTTGCCGCGCGCCGCGGGCCAGGGCCAGGTCCAGGGCCCTCTCGCGCGCGGTCGCGTCGGTGAGCGGCGACGGCGCGGCGAAGTGGACCCGGTTGCTGCCGCACGTCGTGACGAGCGCGGCGGTCACATACGTCTCGTCGTCGATCCGGTCCACGTCGTCCAACTCCTCGGCGAGCGTCGGCCGGGGCCGGGCGGGGATCAGAAAGTCGGCTTGTGAGGAACGCCAGAGGAACTCCGCCTCGCGCAACCGCTCGGCGAGCTCCGGCCGCAGCCCGGCCCAGACGTCCGCGGCCCAGCCGGCTAGCTGCGGATGATGCCCGGGTTCGGCCAGGACGTGCAGCATCGCGGTCAGCTCGGCCAGCGGGGAGGCGGCGAACCGCAGTCGCTCGGACGGTAGGCCGCTGATGTCGATCCTCAACGTCACCCCCTCATCATCACTCACCGGATGGCCGACCACGGCGTGGGGGGGGGGGGGGGGGGGTGACACCCCCGCCCCCGCCCGCACCGTGCTAAACACCGAAAACCACAAACGC
>NZ_JBHWIW010000044.1:39751-63415 GCF_042731955.1 Streptomyces sp. NPDC059828
GCTCGCAGGTTCGCCCGCTTTTGCCTAACCCCACCGCCCCCCCCCAACAAACACCCCCGGGTGGGCCCCCCCGGGGGTGGGTTGACGGAGTCCGTCAACCCACGCCGTCCGCACCTCTGTCGAACGCACCGTAGGCGCCATGGCAACCACCACCAAGATCCAGCCGCGCGCCCTCGTCCGTGCCGCAGGAGGCCCCCGCTATGCCGCCGCCCTGGCCGTGGACGCGCTCGGCACCGGGCTGCTGCGGCCGTTTCTGCTGCTCTACGGGGTGACCGTGCTGAGGTTGTCCGCGCCGACCACCGGCATCGCCATGACGGTCGGTGTCGTCGCGGGTCTGGCGTGCATGCCCGCAGTGGGCCGATGGCTCGACCGGGGCGCGCGCAGCACGGTCGTGGCGGCGTCGATGCTGGTGCGGGTGCTGGGCGTGGCGCTGCTGCTGGCCACCCCGGCGGGAACCGTCTGGCCGTTCGCGACGGCGGCTCTCTTCCTCGGCATCGGCAATCAGGCGTGGCCGGCCGCCCACGCGGCTCTCGTGGCCACGGTCGCCCACGGCAGGGAACGCGACGCGGCTCTCGCGGGAAGCCGCGCCCTGCGCAACGCCGGCCTGGGCGCGGGTGCACTCCTCGCCACCGCATGCCTGGCGGGTGGCGCCGCCGCGTTGCAGGCGCTGGCAGCCGTCACAGGGCTCGCCTATCTCGCTGCGGCGGCCCTGGCGTGGTCGGTCCACCTGCGCGCGCATCCGGCAGCCCCCGCGGCCAAGGACGAGAGCGACGGGTCCGCACCCCGGATGCGCGCGCTGCTGGCCGCCAACGTGGTCTACGTCTTCTGCCTCAACGTCCCCGAAATCGCGCTCCCTCTGGTCCTGGTGACGCAGTTGCACGCATCCCCGGTGTGGTCGGCAGCCATCTTCGTGGCCAACACCGTGCTGGTGGTCACTCTGCAGGTTCCGGTCACCGTCCTGCTGTCCCGCTTCCCCCGGAGAACCGTGCTGGCGTTCGCCGGGGTGGTTCTCGCCGTCTCCTACCTGGGCTTCCTCGCGGCCGCGTCACTGGGGCACGGCTGGGGTGCCCCGGCCGTCGCCGCGGTGTCCGTGGTCTGCACCATCGGCGAGATCATCTATGCCGGAAGCGCCACGGCGCTCGTCACCGCGCTCGCCCCGGCCCATGCCCTGGGCCGCACCCTCGCCCGCTTCGAACTCTCCTCGGGCTTCGGCCTGGCTGTCTCCCCGGCGGCCATCACGGCTCTCGCACCCCACGGCCCGGCCGCCCTCTGGGGCAGCCTCGCCACTGCGACACTCCTCTCCGCCTCCGCGGTCGCCGGCGAAAGGGACCGGGGAGTGCGGCTCAGCGATGACTGCCACCGGGCGCGAGCGGGCTCGTGAGCTCGGCGATCGCCTCTGCCGGCGGTCCGGACCATGGCGGGCAACCTGGATCGTCGCCGCGTACGCGACCGCGCAACCTCTCGCGGCCCCGGGTACGTCTGTTCCGGCATGGCTGCGTTCATCGCCCCCGCACGGCAACTGCTGATCTTCACCCGACTCCAGACGAGGTGCTGCGCCTTCGCCGCCGCGCTGCTCTCGGGCGTGGCACTGTCGGCGCTGCTGCCACAGCTGCCTGTCGCCAGATACGACCTGCTGCTCGGCTACGGACTGCTGCTCACGCTCCTCTTCCGTATGAGCGGATGGGAGAGCGGACGGGACCTCGCCGTCATCGCCGTGTGCCACGCGATCGGGCTGGCCTTCGAACTGGTCAAGGTCTCCCTCGGTTCGTGGAGCTACCCCGAACCGGCGGTGTTCAAGGTCGCCGGCGTGCCCTTGTACGGGGGATTCCTCTACGCCGCGGTGGGCAGCTACGTCTGCCGGGCCTGGCGCCTGCTCGACCTCGAACTGACCGGCTACCGCCCACGGGCCACGGCGGCAGTGGCAGCCGCCGTCTACGCGAACTTCTTCACCCACCACTGGCTGCCCGATTTCCGCTGGCCGCTCGCGGTGCTGCTCGGATGCGTCACCTTCGGCACATGGGTGAGCTTCGGCGTGGGCAACACCCGCTACCGAATGCCGCTGGCGCTCTCCTTCGCGCTGATCGGCTTCTTCCTGTGGCTCGCCGAGAACATCGCCACGTATCTGGGCGCATGGAGCTACCCCCACCAGCTCCACGGCTGGCAGCCCGTCGGTATCGACAAGTTCGGCGCGTGGTCGCTCCTGATCAGCGTCACCGTCGTGCTGGTGGCCATGGTCCGGCGCAGGTGAGGACCCCCGGCAGCACTCTTTTCCCCTACTACGACGGCGCCTGCCGGCACCCTGCCGTGGACAGGCGTGCACCCGGCAGCCGGACGATCAAGCGCGCCTTCTCGATGAGGACGTCCGGCGTGCGGGCCTGATCTGCCGTCAGTCGGGGGCCGCAGACCGGGGGAAGGACGCCGACCGCATCGGCGGGAGCTCAGTTCACTGCCGTCCTGTCCGCGCAGTCCGGGCACCGGGCCGCCCACCGTCGAGGTCGCTCGGTCTCCTTACGACGCACGTCCTCCGGCGGCGGTCGACCTACGGTGTCAGGAAGCCGCTTGTGGAAGGGCATCCGCTGTTTCCGTGATGTTGCCGGGCGGTGCTCGGAACACAGAAAGGGGAAGAGCATGATCGGGTTCTGTGCAGATTCGCGGGAAGTTCCGTGCTGTGACTCATCCCCGTCGGCCACTCCTACAGGGCGGCATTCCCGTTCCCGTTACGGTTCCTGCATGTCAAGGTTCCCCTTCGGCCGGTGAAGTGGCCGTGCTGACAAGCCAATGAATCTAATTAGACTCACCCCCCATGTATCTCACCCCCCACGGTAAGACGCAGATCGAGCAGAGTAACCGCCCCATATTCATCGAACGCTCAGGCAAACGAAGGCAGGTGCTGCGGTGCACGGCAGTGGCTCTCGGCGGCGCCTGCGGGGCCTACCTGATGTTCGCTGCGATCGTCATGGCCGGACTCTGGCAGCCCACCGGACAACTGCCCCCCGGCACCGGCGATCCGCTCCCCGCGGCCCCGGCGGGCCACCAGGCCGGATCGGGAGCAGTGGAGCGCTCCGGGAGCAGCCGGCCGCCGTCCCCTCCACCGGCAAACCCTTCATCCCGACCACAGAGTGGTACCACCTCGCCTGATCGGGACGAGGTCACGCGCGGATGACACCCCGGCACGCATTGCGCCGTCCCCCACGCGGGCACTGGGTGCTGTTGATCCTCATCCTCACCGTCGTCGTGGTCACCCTCCTCTTCGAGGGGTGGACCACACACGAGGTCGACGCCGCGCGGACCAAACGCCCCTGCGCCGAACCCATCCCACGCAGTGCGGACACCGGACGCCCCGTGCTGAGGTTCGGCGACGCCGGTGTCGAGACGGCCGCCATGCCGCCGGGCACGGCGGCCCTCACCTTCAACGGCGGACCGGATCCGGTGTGGACACCGCGTCTGCTGGACCTGCTGACCGCGCACAAGGCACACGCCACGTTCTTCGTGTACGGCAAACAGGCCGCGCAGTACCCGGACCTGGTCCGCCGCATCCGGGCCGAGGGACACGAGATCGGTTCCTACACCTATACCGGCGGTGATCTGGGGGCGGCGTCCCCTCCCCGTGCCCGTATGGAACTGGGCTTCACGCAGACGGTACTGGCGGGCGTGACGGGTGAGCACTCCCGGTTGCTGCGGCTGCCCCACACCACCACGGCGGACACCCTGTGCGGCGCCGAGTGGCCGGCGGCCTGCCGCGCGGCAGGCCAGGGCTACCTCATCGTGGCCGCGGACCGGATGGACCGGAAGGCCGCCGAGGGGGTGATACGCCAGTACAGCCACACCGACCTCGGATTCCGGGAAGCGCGGTCGCTGCTGCGCAACCCCCGGGTGGCACGGTTCACCACCGTCTCGGACGGGCTCGGGCAGCCCGAGTCCACCAGCCGGGCGCCGCTCGCCGAGCGGTTGAAGGGCATGGGACTCATGCACGTCCAGGACCTGGGGCGGGCCTTCTCCCGTGGCATGGCATGGGCGTTGGTCGTGGCGGGCGCGCTGGGTCTGCTGCGCCTGGCGATGCTCGTCTGGTTCGCGCGGATCCATGTGCGCCGACGCGGCAGGCTTCGGCCGGGCAGCCCCCGGTTGCGTCCGGTGACGGCTCCGGTGACCGTCCTGGTGCCCGCGCACAACGAGGAGGCGGGCATCATCGCCACCGTCCACTCACTGCTCGCCTCCACCTACACATGCCTTGAGATCGTGGTGATCGACGACGGTTCGACGGACGGCACGGCGGCGGCGGTCGCCGCTGTCGACGATCCGCGGGTGACGCTCGTGCGCCAGTCCAACACCGGAAAGCCGGGGGCCCTGAACACCGGGCTCGCGTACGCGTCGCACGACATCGTGGTGATGGTCGACGCGGACACCGTGCTGGAACCGGATGCCATCCACCATCTCGTCCAGCCGTTGGCCCATCCCGCGATCGGGGCGGTCAGCGGCAACACGAAGGTGGGCAACCGCCGTCATCTGCTGGGCAAGTGGCAGCACCTGGAGTACGTGCTCGGTTTCAATCTCGACCGGCGCATGTTCGAGGTGCTGGAATGCATGCCGACCGTGCCCGGCGCCATCGGCGCCTTCCGCCGGGATGCGCTGCTGGGCATCGGCGGGGTGAGCGACGAGACGCTCGCCGAGGACACCGATCTGACGATGGCTCTGTGGCGCGCCGGATGGCGTGTTGTGTACGAGGAGTCGGCCGTCGCGTGGACCGAGGTTCCGCACACCATGAGGCAGTTGTGGCGGCAGCGCTACCGCTGGTGCTACGGCACGCTCCAGTCGATGTGGAAGCACCGCCGGGCCGTCACCGAGCTCGGCACGGCAGGTCGGTTCGGCCGGCGAGGGCTCAGCTACCTGGGGCTCTTCCAGGTAGCCCTGCCGCTGTTCGCTCCCGTCGTGGACGTCTTCGCGCTGTACGGCGTGTGCTTCCGCGACCCGTCCGAGGCGATCGTCGTCTGGCTGGCGTTCCTCGTGGTGCAGATGGGCACGGCGGGGTACGCACTCCGGCTGGACGGCGAGAAGCTGCGGGCCCTGTGGTCGCTGCCGCTTCAGCTGTTCGTCTACCGGCAGATGCTGTACCTGGTCGTCCTCCACTCGGTGATGACGGCGCTGCTCGGCAGCCGTCTCAAGTGGCACCGCATGGACCGCACCGGCAGCGCCGATCCGTATCGGCTCGACGATCTGCCGCCGGCAGAACGCGTCCTGGCACTCGACAACGCGAAGGGAGAGCTGCGATGACCCACCCGTTCGACCACACAGGCGGCACTCCGGACCCCTGGAACCGACAGGTCGGCCCGCCCGGCACCGAACGGCCCGCCGGCCGCCCCGTGCCGGACGGGTACGTGATGCCGGACGCAGACGTGCTGGTGCCCGACACCCACGTCGTACAGGACGCACACGAGCCGGTCCCTGATGCGCAGGCGGCGCCCGTGCGGCGGGAGGCGTACGGCTGGCGTGGCACCACACCACGGCCGTCGCGCCGTTCCCGCGCCCGGCCGCGTCGCGGGCGCCGGGCGGTACGCACCGTGCTCGCGCTGGCGATCACCCTGCTGCTGACGGCGTGCGGTACGTACGCCTGGGCGGAGACCGAGCTGAACCGGGGCGTTGACCTCGGCGCTTACGGCCACGGCCGCGCGTCGGGGGAGGGCACGAACTACCTGATCGTCGGCTCCGACAGCCGGGAGGGTCTCTCGGATTCGGATGTCCGCGACCTGCGCGCGGGTGGCGGCGGTGGGCGGCGTACGGACTCGATCATCGTGCTGCACACCGGTGCCCAGGGCGCGGTGATGCTCAGCCTGCCGCGCGACTCGTGGGTGACGATCCCGGGCTTCCACGATCCGGCGACCGGGAAGCAGGTGCCGCCGGCCAAGGACAAGCTGAACGCGGCGTTCGCGTACGGCGGACCGGAGCTGCTGGCGCACACCATCGAGCACAACACCGGGATCCGCATCGACCACTACGCGGAGATCGGCTTCGCCGGCTTCGTGAAGGTCGTGGACGCGATCGGCGGGGTGCGGTTCTGTCTGGACCGGGACATCAAGGACGAGAAGTCGGGCGCGGACCTGCGGAGCGGCTGCCGGACGCTGGACGGCAGGCAATCGCTCGCGTTCGTCCGCCAACGCCACCAGGAGGCCGAGGGCGACCTGGGGCGCTCGCGCAACCAGCAGCGGTTCCTCTCGGCGCTGGCGGACAAGGCGGCCACGTCCAGGACCTTCCTGAACCCGTCGCAGATGTACCCGGCGTTGGCCGCCGGACTCGACACACTCGTCGTGGACCAGGACATGGACCTGCGGCAGCTGGTGCGCATGTTCCGTGAACTGCGGGGTCCCGGCGGCACGGCGAAGCAGGTGACCATGCCGGTGGACGCGGTGGGCCTCCCCACCGCGAAGGGCAATGTGATCCGCTGGGACGCGGATCGCGCCGCACGGCTGTTCCAGCAGGTACGCGACGACCGGCCGGTGACCGTGCCAGGCGGCCGGGGGAACTGACCCCCGCGAGGGTGCGGCCGGGTTTCCTGCCCGGCCGCACCGCCGTCGCCGAAGGGCCCGTGGATGCCGGATCGACGTCGGCACCGCGGGTGGGTTCACGATCGCCGTGTTGTGCGCGGATCCGGCCGGCAGGGAGCGGCGTTCACGTCGCCGCTGTAAGACCGAGCAGGGGTGGAAGCGCCGACGATCACCCTGGTCCGCCGGCTGCGCGGCCCGGCGTAGGGGACCCGTCAAGACGGGGCAGCGGGCCGTCAGAGTGGCGTTAACGCGAGCGGCGTGGTGGCTGAAACGCGGTTTCCTCGAATCGTCCGAGAATCCGCATCTCATTCAGGAGCACCCGATGGCCGACGTGGCCTTCGTCGTCACCACGATCGCGGTCTTCGCGCTGGTGGCTCTCGTCGCCAGGGGGGTGGCGAAGCTGTGACCGCCGAGAACATCGTCGGCCTGATCGTGGCCGCCGCCCTGCTGGGCTATCTCGTCCTCGCCCTCGTCAAGCCGGAGAGGTTCTGAGCACGGATATGACCCCCGAACTTGCTGGTGTGCTTCAGCTGCTCGCGCTGATCGCGGCGCTCGCGCTGGCGTACCGTCCCCTCGGCGACTACATGGCCAGGGTCTACTCCTCCGACCGGCATCTGCGGGTCGAGAAGTGGATCTACAAGGCCATCGGTGCCAACCCGAACGCCGGGATGCGCTGGCCCGCCTATCTGCGTGGTGTGCTCGCCTTCTCCGCGGTTAGTGTTCTTTTCCTGTATCTGCTGCAGCGCGTGCAGGGCGGTCTGCCCGGCTCGCTGGGCTTCTCCTCCATCGACCCGGACCAGGCGTTCAACACCGCAGCGTCCTTCGTGTCGAACACCAACTGGCAGTCGTACTACGCCGAGCAGGCCATGGGCCATGTCGTGCAGACCGGCGGCCTGGCGGTGCAGAACTTCGTCTCCGCCGCCGTGGGCATGGCCGTCGCGGTGGCACTGGTCCGTGGCTTCGCGCGCTCCCGCACGGGTGAGCTGGGCAACTTCTGGGCCGACCTGGTCCGCGGCACCGTCCGCATCCTGCTGCCGCTCGCCGTGATCGCCGCGATCGTCCTCGTCGCGGCCGGTGCGATCCAGAACTTCGCCGGGATCCACGAGGTCGGCCAGTTCATGGGTGGCGCGCAGCAGTGGAACGGCGGCGCGGTCGCCTCCCAGGAGGCGATCAAGGAGCTGGGCACCAACGGTGGCGGATACTTCAACGCCAACTCGGCCCACCCCTTCGAGAACCCGACCCCGTTCTCCAACCTGCTGGAGATCTTCCTGATCCTGCTGATCCCGTTCTCGCTGACGCGGGCGTTCGGGCGCATGGTTGGTTCGCTCAAGCAGGGCTACGCGATCCTCGCGACGATGGCGACGATCTGGATCGGCTTCACCGCCCTGATGATGTGGACCGAGTTCCACCACGGCGGCCCTGCGTTCGACATCGCGAACGGCGCGATGGAGGGCAAGGAGACCCGGTTCGGCGTCGGCGGCTCGTCGATCTTCGCGGTGGCCACGACCCTGACCTCGACCGGTGCGGTCAACTCCTTCCACTCCTCGTTCACCGGCTTCGGCGGCGGGATCACGCTCCTGGGCATGCAGCTCGGCGAGATCGCTCCCGGTGGAGTGGGCTCCGGCCTCTACGGCATGCTGATCATGGCGATCATCGCGGTCTTCATCGCCGGGCTGATGGTCGGCCGCACCCCGGAGTACCTGGGCAAGAAGATCGGCACCCGCGAGATCAAACTGGCGGCCTGCTACATCCTCATCACCCCGGCGCTGGTGCTGTGCTTCACCGCAGCCGCCATGGCCCTGCCCACCCCGGCCGACTCGATGACCAACAGCGGTGCGCACGGATTCTCCGAGATCCTCTACGCCTACACCTCCGGCGCCAACAACAACGGCTCCGCGTTCGCCGGTCTCAACGCCGACACGCAGTGGTTCAACACCACGATCGGTCTGGCGATGCTGCTCGGCCGGTTCCTGCCGATGGTGTTCGTCCTGGCCCTGGCGGGCTCGCTCGCCGAGCAGAAGCCCGTGCCCGTCACGGCCGGCACGCTGCGGACCGACAAGCCCCTCTACACCGGCTTGCTGGTCGGCACCATCCTGATCATCACGGGCCTGACCTACTTCCCGGCCCTGGCACTGGGTCCGCTCGCCGAAGGGCTGGCGTCATGACCACCAACGTAAAGAAGTACGAGGACGAGATGTCCACCACTCCGACCCGGGCCCCGCACAGCGACGTGCCCACCGGGCACAGGCCCGACACCGGACGCGTCGGCGGCGGTCTGTTCGACCCCAAGCAGCTGATCAGGTCCTTCCCGGACGCGGTCAGGAAGCTCGACCCCCGGGTGATGATCAAGTCCCCGGTGATGTTCGTCGTCCTCGTCGGTTCGGTGCTGACGACGGTCTTCGCGATCATGGACCCGACCGACTGGTTCGGCTGGGCGATCGCCGCCTGGCTGTGGCTGACCACGATCTTCGCCAATCTGGCCGAGGCGGTCGCCGAGGGCCGCGGCAAGGCGCAGGCGGACACCCTGCGCAAGGCCAAGACCGACACCGTCGCCCGCCGTCTGGCCAAGGACGGCACAAGCGAGGAGCGGGTGCCGGGCGCCGAGCTGCGGATAGGCGACCTGGTCGTCTGCGAGGCAGGCGACATCATCCCCGGCGACGGTGACGTCGTCGAGGGTGTCGCCTCGGTGGACGAGTCCGCCATCACCGGCGAGTCCGCCCCGGTCATCCGGGAGTCCGGAGGCGACCGCTCGGCCGTCACCGGCGGCACGAAGGTCCTGTCCGACCGCATCGTCGTCAAGATCACGACGAAGCCGGGCGAGACCTTCATCGACCGGATGATCAGCCTGGTCGAGGGCGCCGCACGGCAGAAGACCCCCAACGAGATCGCGCTGAACATCCTGCTCGCCTCGCTGACCATCGTCTTCCTGCTCGCGGTCGTGACCCTGCAGCCGTTCGCCACCTACGCCGACGCCCCGCAGACGATGATCGTCCTCGTCGCGCTGCTGGTCTGCCTGATCCCGACCACCATCGGCGCCCTGCTCTCGGCGATCGGCATCGCCGGAATGGACCGCCTGGTCCAGCGCAATGTGCTGGCCATGTCCGGCCGGGCCGTCGAGGCCGCCGGTGACGTCTCCACGCTGCTGCTCGACAAGACCGGCACCATCACCCTCGGCAACCGCCAGGCCGCCGAGCTCATCCCCGTCGACGGTGCCACCCCCGCCGAGCTCGCCGACGCCGCCCAGCTCTCCTCGCTCGCCGACGAGACACCTGAAGGCCGCTCGATCGTCGTACTCGCCAAGGAGAAGTACGGACTGCGCGAGCGCCACCAGGGCGAACTGGCCCGGGCCACATGGGTGCCGTTCACCGCTCAGACCCGTATGTCGGGTGTGGATGCGGACGGGCACAAGGTCCGCAAGGGCGCCACCGCGTCGGTCATCGCCTGGGTCCAGGAACGCGGCGGCCAAGTCGCCGACGACGCCGACTCCATAGCGAACCGGATCTCCGAGGCGGGCGGCACCCCGCTCCTCGTCGCGTCCGATGGCGGCGACAACGGTGCCCGGATACTCGGCGTCATCCACCTCAAGGACGTCGTCAAGGACGGCATGCGCGAACGATTCGACGAACTGCGCCGCATGGGCATCAAGACCGTCATGATCACCGGTGACAACCCGCTGACCGCCAAGGCGATCGCCGAAGAGGCGGGCGTCGACGACTTCCTCGCCGAGGCCACGCCCGAGGACAAGATGGCCCTCATCAAGCGTGAGCAGGCGGGCGGCAAGCTGGTCGCGATGACCGGTGACGGCACCAACGACGCCCCGGCTCTCGCGCAGGCGGACGTCGGAGTGGCGATGAACACCGGTACCTCGGCCGCCAAGGAGGCCGGGAACATGGTGGACCTCGACTCCAACCCGACCAAGCTCATCGAGATCGTCGAGATCGGCAAGCAACTCCTCATCACCCGCGGCGCCCTGACGACCTTCTCGATCGCCAACGACGTGGCGAAGTACTTCGCGATCATCCCCGCGATGTTCGCCGTGGTCTACCCGGGCCTGGACAAGCTCAACATCATGCAGCTCAGCTCGCCGGAGTCCGCCATCCTGTCCGCGGTCATCTTCAACGCGCTGATCATCATCGCCCTGGTGCCGCTCGCCCTCAAGGGCGTGCAGTACCGGCCGACCAGCGCGGACAGAATGCTCCGCCGCAACCTCGGAATCTACGGACTCGGAGGCCTGATCGCCCCGTTCATCGGCATCAAGCTCATCGACATGCTCATCACCCTCATCCCCGGACTGCGCTGACTCAGGAGCGTGCTGACCGCCATGAACAACTCCTTCACCAACGCGGCGCGGCTGATCTGGGCGGGCCTGCGGGCCCTGCTGGTCCTCACGCTCGTGTGCGGCGTCATCTACCCACTCGTCGTCACCGGCGTGGCCCAGGGCCTGTTCAGCGACAAGGCCAACGGCTCCGAGGTCAAGGCAGACGGCAAGGTCGTCGGCTCGTCCCTGATCGGACAGACCTACAACCTGCCCAAGCAGAACCCCGACGACGCGGAGGAAGCGCCGGTCCCGGACCTGAAGTGGTTCCAGCCGCGCCCGTCCAACGGCCTCGGCAGCAACAGCGTCAACACCCAGTACGCGCTGATCGTCTCCGGAGCGACCAACCGCTCCGGCGACAACCCCGAGCTGATCCAGTGGGTCAAGGACGCCAAGGCCACCGTGGTCAAGGACAACTCCACCGCCACCTACACGGTCAAGCCCTCGGACGTGCCGGCCGACGCCGTCACCTCCTCCGGCTCCGGGCTGGACCCGGACATCTCCCCGCAGTACGCGAAGCTCCAGATCCACCGGGTCGCCGAGAAGAACCACCTCACCGTCGCGCAGGTCGACAAGCTCGTCAACGAACACACCGACAGCCGCACCCTCGGCTTCATCGGCGAACCCCGCGTCAACGTCCTCGAGCTCAACATCGCACTCAAGGAACTGACCAAGGGCTGAGCCATCAGCCGCCGAGCGGGAGCTGACGACCGGAGGTGCCTCGCCTCCCCGGACCGTCAGCTCCCGCCTGCGCGTGCCACCGCAGGACTCCCGACCGGATCCGCAGGCCCCGCGAAAGCCCCGTCCCAGAAGGGTCCCCCCCAGCCGTACGAGAGCTCTGGAGCGGGCAGGCGTGGCAGTGAAGGAGGAGCACCTCCCACAGCGACGCCGCACTCCCGTCACGGGATCAGCCGAGGAAGCTCAGGCGGACCTGCCGGTCCGGATTGTCCCGGTTGGTGTCCACGAGGCACACGGACTGCCAGGTGCCGAGCTCCAGGCGGCCGCCGACGACGGGCAGTGTGGCGTGTGGGGGCACGATCGCCGGCAGGACGTGGTCGCGGCCGTGGCCGGGGCTGCCGTGGCGGTGCCGATAGCGGTCGTCGGCGGGGAGCAGGTCGTGGAGCACGGCGAGCAGGTCCTCATCACTGCCGGAGCCGGTCTCCAGCACCGCCACTCCGGCGGTTGCATGGGGCACAAAGACATTCAGCAGACCATCGCGGCCGGCAGCCGCCTCGTCGAGGAAGCTCTGGCAGTCACGGGTCAGATCGGTCACGGTCTCGGTCGCGCCTGTGGAGACGCTCAGGACTGTGGTGGTGAAGGCTGTAGGCATAAGGGCATCGTCCCGTGCGGGAAGATCCTGGGCACCCCCACAGTTAGTGGAAGCGTGAACAACCTTGGGGAACAAGCCGCCGCACGAGCCGTCGACGTGGTGGTCATCGGTGCCGGACAGGCCGGCCTCTCCGGCGCCTACCACCTGCGACGCGTCGGGCTGCGCCCCGATGAGGACTTTGTGGTCCTCGACCACGCTCCGAGGCCCGGTGGCGCCTGGCAGTTCCGCTGGGACTCGCTCACCTACGCCAAGGTTCACGGAATGCACGCGCTTCCCGGCATGGAGCTGGTCGGCGCCGATGGGGGCCGCCCGTCGTCCGAGGTCATCGGCGACTACTTCGCCCGCTATGAGCGGACTTTCGACCTTCGGGTGCACCGCCCCGTGGATGTGCGAGCGGTGCGTGGCGGCGAGGGCGACCGTCTGCTGGTGGAGTCGTCGGAGGGCGTGTACGCCACTCGCGCACTCATCAACGCCACCGGCACCTGGGACCGCCCTTTCTGGCCGCGCTACGCCGGTCAGGAGACCTTCCGGGGGCGCCAGCTGCACACCTCGGACTACCCGGGGCCCGAGGCCTTCACGGGGCTGCGGGTGGTCGTGGTGGGCGGGGGCGCGTCGGGTACCCAGCATCTGATGGAGATCGCGGAGTTCGCCGCCGAGACCACCTGGGTGACACGGCGACCCCCGGTCTTCCGTGAGGGCCCTTTCGGCGAGGTCCAGGGACGCGCTGCGGTCGCCATGGTGGAGGAACGGGTGCGGCGTGGGCTGCCCCCGCTGAGTGTGGTCTCCGTGACCGGACTGCCGCTGAACGATGCGATCCGGCAAGCGCGCGCCGAGGGGGTGCTGGACCGGCTGCCGATGTTCGATCGGATCACGCCGACCGGTGTGGCCTGGGACGACGGACGCACGGTCGACGCGGACGTGATCCTCTGGGCCACGGGCTTCCGCGCCGCGATCGACCATCTGGCCCCGCTCAAACTGCGCGAGCCCGGAGGCGGTGTCGCCGTGGACGGCACCCGCGCGGTGCATGACGAGCGCGTTCACCTGGTCGGCTACGGCCCGTCCGCTTCGACCATCGGCGCCAATCGCGCGGGCCGGGCTGCGGTGCGCGAGATCCAGCGGCTGCTGGCGCGTGAACCGGCCGCGATGCCGCTCTAGGTCCCGCTCGGCCTCAGGCCGTGGCCACCACTGTGGCCGGTTCCGCGTCCCGCCTCACCAGCGCCGCATAGCGCCCGTCCTGGTCCATCAGCTCGGTGTGGCTTCCGCGTTCCGCGATCCGGCCCCCGTCCAGCACGACGATCTCGTCGGCATCCCGCACCGTCGACAGCCGGTGGGCGATGGTGATCGTGGTCCGTCCGGCCGTGAGGGCGTCGATGGCTCGCTGCACCGCGTGCTCGGTACGGGTGTCGAGGGCGCTGGTCGCCTCGTCCAGGATGAGCACCGGTGGGTCGCGCAGGATGGTACGCGCGATGGCGAGGCGCTGTTTCTCGCCGCCCGAGAAGCGATAGCCGCGCTCACCGACGAGGGTGTCGTATCCCTCGGGCAGCGACGCGATGTGGTCATGGATCTGGGCCGCACGCGCCGCCGTCTCGATCTCCTCGTCCGTGGCATCGGGTTTGGCGAAGCGCAGGTTGTCGCCGACGGATGCATGGAAGAGATAGGTCTCCTGGGAGACCACGCCCACCGCCTCAGCGAGGGTGTCGAAGGCCAGATCGCGTACGTCGACGCCGTCGAGGGTGACCCTGCCACCGGTGACGTCGTACAGCCTGGGCACCAGATAGCTGAGCGTGGACTTCCCGGAGCCGGTCGGTCCGACGACGGCCAGGGTGCCACCTGCCGGAACGGTGAGATCGATCCCGCCGAGCGTCGGCTCGCGCCTGGCGTCGTAGCCGAATTCCACCTGCTCGAAGTGCACTTCGCCGCGCACCTTCTCCAGCCGGACCGGCTGCTCCGGCTCGGTGATGTCCACCGGAAGATCCAGGTACTCGAAGATCCGCTGGAAGAGCGCGAGCGAGGTCTGTATCTGCACACCGGTGGACAGCAGGCTCACAGCCGGACGGAACAAGCCCTGCTGGAGTGAGACGAAGGCGACGAGGGTGCCGAGGGAGATCGCCGCTCCCCCACCCTGGAGGGTCAGTCCCGCCGCCCAGTACAACAGCGCGGGCATGGCGGCCATGACGATGCCGATGGTGGACATCCGCCATCGTCCGGCCATGCTGGAGCGGACCTCCAGATCGACCAGCCGCTCGGACTCGTCGGCGAACGAGCGGGTCAGCGAGTCGGCACGGCCCATCGTGCGGCCGAGCAGGATGCCGCTCACCGACAGCGATTCGGTGACCGTGGCGGCCATGGTCGCCATCTGCTTCTGCCGCTGTGTGGTGATGGTCTTGCGCTCCCGCCCGACCCTGCGGCTGATCGCGACGAACGCCGGGAGGAGGACGAGCGAGACCGCGGTGAGCCGCCAGTCGAGCGCGAGCATCGCGACGATCGTGGCGACCACGGCGGTGAGGTTGGACACCAGCGAGGTGGCGGTGGAAGTGACCGTCGCCTGCATTCCGCCGATGTCGTTGGCGATGCGCGACTGGACCTCTCCGGTGCGCGTCCTGGTGAAGAAGGCCAGTGGCATCCTCTGGAGTTGGGCATAGACGCCCGTGCGCAGGTCATGCATGACGCGCTGACCGACGGTCGTCGAGATCAGCGTCTGGAGGACGCCGAAGACGCTCGTCGTGACGGCCGTGAGGATCATGCCGAGGGCGAGCAGCGAGAGCAGACCGGTGCGACCCTGCGGGATCGCGGTGTCGAGGATTTCGCGGAGCAGGAACGGCGAGGCGACCGAGACGAGCGACGAGGCGCCGACGAGCAGACCGACGAGGGCCAGCCTGCTGCGGTACGGCCTGAAGAGCCGCAGGATGCGCCGGAGCTCCGCGGGTCGGCGATCCGCGGACGCGGTGTGTGAGGGATCTACGGGGCGGTCGGACGGTGTCCACGAGGGATCGTTGTGAGGGCGCATGGGCTCCTTCCGGAGGACGTTCAAAAAGGGTGCACCAATGGCATGGGAAAAGGCGGGGCGATGACCGGCCGCGCCACATGAGGAGCATAGCTCATTGTTACCTATGCTCACAATGAACCAGGTCCTGATAGTGTTCCCGCATGAGCACCCCCGTGCCCGCCCCCGACGCGGACGGCCTGCTGGCCGAGCAGTTGCTGCGGCTGACCCGACGGCTCCACCGGATCCAGAAGCGGCATCTGGAGCCGGTCGGCATCACCCCGGCGCAGTCACGGCTGCTGCGGGTCCTGGCCCACTACGAGGGAGCGCCCCGGATGGCCGACCTAGCCGACCGCCTCGAGGTCGTCCCGCGCGCGGTGACCACGCTGGTGGACGGTCTCGAGTCGAGCGGACGGGTGCGCCGCGTCCAGGATCCGGCCAACCGCCGCGTCGTACGCGTCGAGCTGACCGAGCTCGGGCGCGTCACGCTCAGGGAGCTGCGCAGCGCCAGGCGAGCGGCGGCGGAGGACATCCTGGCCCCGCTGGACGCCGAACAGCGCGAGACGCTCGGCGGGCTGCTGTCCGCCCTGGTGTCGTGACGGCCCCTGCCGGCCCCGGCAGCCCCGCCGCATAGACGATCAGCCCTGGACAACCAGACCTGCGCCGCTGACCGGCGCGGGCCCGGCTGGTTCTGCGCCAACGCCGGAGGAAGCGGAAAAATCGGTTGCCCCGTGTCACGGCGGCGAGCGAACCTTGCAGGTCCGAGCCGCTTTTCCGAACGATCTGGGATGCCATGCAGATTCGCGACCTTCCGTATGCCGATCCAGGCTCACCGGATGTCCGCTCCGGCCTCAGGTTCCTCATCTGGCTCGGGCGCGGGCAGCTCGGCGGGCAACTCCGCGCGCTCGCGTGGGGGCTGGTGCACTTCGGTGCCGTGATGACCCTTCCGTATGGCGTCGGCTTCGCCGTGCAGGCCGTGGTCGAGCGCTCCGGCGGCGGGCTCGCCCTGGCGGGCGGGCTGATCGCGGTCGCCGGGGTCGCCATCGCCCTGGGTGACACGTTGCTGCACCGTGCCGCGGTCACCAACTGGATCACCGCAGCCGCCCGGACGCAGCAACTGCTGGCCCGGAAGACCGCCGACCTGGGCTCCGCGCTCACCACGCGGGTCGCGGCCGGTGAGGTCGTCGCGGTGTCCACCGGCGACGTGGAGAAGATCGGCTGGTTCGTGGAGGCGTTCTCACGCTTCCTCGCCGCGGCCCTGACCATCGTCGTTATGGTGGTCGGACTGCTCTTCTACCAGCCGGAGCTCGGTCTCCTGGTGGCGATCGGGGTCCCCGTGCTCGCGCTCGGTGTGCTGCCGCTGCTGCCGCGGGCGACGCGGCTCGCAGATGTGCAGCGCGAGAAGGCGGGCCGGGCCACCGAGCTGGCTTCGGACACCGTCGCGGGGCTTCGGGTGCTGCGTGGAATCGGCGGTGAGGAGCTGTTTCTCACGCGCTACCGGCGCGCTTCCCAGGAGGTCCGCAGGGCGGCCGTGCGCAGTTCCCGTATGTGGTCGCTGATCAGCGCGCTACAGGTACTGCTGCCGGGGGTGCTGCTCATCTGGGTGGTCTGGTACGGCATCGGGCTGGTGTCCGCGGGCCGGATCGAGGTCGGTGAGCTCGTCGCCGTCTACAGCGCGGTGATGTTGCTGTCCTATCCCCTGCGCCCCTTCGAAGAGGTCGCCATGGCCTACAGCTTCTCGCAGCCGTCGGCGCGGCGGGCGGCGAGGGTGCTGTCGCTGGAGCGGCCGACGGGCGGTTCGGCACAGGCGTCCGGTGCCCTGCCGGGCGGCGACCTGTACGACCCGCACAGCGGGCTGCTCGCCCCCTGCGGAGTGCTGACGGCCGTCGTGTGCGGGGACCCGGACGCGGCGGGGCGGCTGGCCGAGCGTCTCGGCGGGCATCCCGCGGATGCCGGTGGGCTGCCTTCCGTGCTGCTCGGCGGGGCCGCGCTGGACGGGTTGCCGCGTGGCACCGCTCGCACGGCGGTGCTCGTGCAGGACAAGGACCCGGTGCTGCTGTCGGGGAGCCTGACCGAACTGCTCGATGTGCCGTCGTCCGGCGCGGTCTCGGCGACCACGGCGCTGACCGCCGCCGAATGCGGTGATGTGCTGGACGCCCTGGCCCAGGCTTCCCTCGACGGGGATCCGATGGCCGCGCCCATCACCGAGCGTGGCCGCTCGCTATCCGGCGGGCAGCGGCAACGCCTGGCGCTGGCCCGGTCGCTGATCACGGACCCGGAGGTACTGGTGCTCGACGAGCCCACCTCGGCCGTCGACTCGCATACCGAGGCGCGGGTCGCCGATGGCGTGCGGGCGCTGCGCGCGGGGCGTACGACGGTCGTGTTCACCTCGTCGCCGCTGCTGCTCGACCGGGCGGACCGGGTGGTCCTGGTCCTCGGGGGCGAGGTCGCGGCCGCGGGTGCGCACCGCGAGTTGTTGCTCAGGGAGCCCCGCTACCGCGAGGTGGTGACCCGGGAATCCGATGAATCCGCCGACGCCACCGACGTCCCCGCCCCCGGACGGTCCACCGAAGCGCTGTCCGAGCGACCGTCCGATGAACTGACCGACGCCGCAGTCGACCTCGAGGAGACCGCATGATCGGCGTGCCACCGCCGGAGTACGATCCGGCCGCACCTCGTGAGGCGACCACCCTTCCGGTGGGGACGCCCGCCACGGTACGTGCCTATGTGCGGGAACTGCTGCGCCGGCACAGCCGCGCCTTCACCCTGCTGATCGCCGTCAACACGGTCGCGGTCGTGGCCTCGATGATCGGTCCCTGGCTGCTCGGCACCCTCGTTCAGCAGGTGGCCGACGGGGTGCGAGAGGTCCCTCTCGAGCGCACCGTGGCCCTGTTCGCCGTGGCGCTGCTCGTGCAGGCCGTGTTCGTACGGCTGGTGCGGCTGCGCGGCGCGATGCTCGGCGAGCAGATGCTGGCGGACCTGCGCGAGGACTTTCTCGTACGGTCGGTCGGACTGCCTCCGGGTGTGCTGGAGCGAGCCGGTACGGGCGATCTGCTGTCGCGTATCACCACCGACGTCGATCGCCTGGCCGACGCCATGCGCGAGGCCGTACCACAGCTGACCATCGCGGTGTTCTGGGCAGTGCTGCTGCTCGGCGGGTTGACGGTGACCGCTCCGCCGCTGGCGCCCGCGGTGCTGCTGGCCGTGCCGCTCCTGGTGGTCGGGTGCCGCTGGTACTTCAAGCGGGCGCCCAGGGCCTACCGTTCGGAGGCCGCCGGGTACGCGGCGGTGGCGGCCGCGCTCGCCGAGACCGTCGACGCGGGCAGGACGGTGGAGGCCCATCGCCTCGGGCCCGGCCGGGTCGCGCTGTCGGAGAGGCGCATCAAGGAGTGGACGGCCTGGGAGCGGTACACCCTGTGGCTGCGGTCCGTACTGTTCCCCGTCATCAACATCACGCACACGACGGTGCTCGGTTCGGTGCTGCTGATCGGTGGGGTGTTCGTGCTCCAGGGCTGGATCGGCATCGGGCAGCTCACCACGGCCGCGCTGATCGCGCAGATGATGGTCGATCCGGTGAACCTGATCCTGCGGTGGTACGACGAGTTGCAGGTGGCCCAGGTGTCGCTGGCCAGGCTGGTGGGCGTACGCGAGATCGAGCCGGACGCGGGTGACGCGGCTGTACGGCCCGAGGGGCGCGTGGTGCGCGCGGACGAGGTGCGCTTCGGCTACCGCGAGGGAGTCGATGTGCTGCACCAGGTCTCGATGCGGGTGCCGCCCGGTACCCGGGTGGCGCTGGTCGGGCCGTCCGGTGCGGGTAAGTCGACGCTGGGCAGGCTGCTCGCGGGGATCTACGCTCCGAGGACCGGCCGGGTCACCCTCGGCGACGCGGAGCTCTCCCGGATGCCCGCCGAGCGGGTACGGGAGCATGTGGCGCTGGTGAACCAGGAGCACCATGTCTTCGTCGGCGCGCTGCGTGACAACCTCCGGCTGGCCCGCGCGGACGCTGAGGAGACCGAACTGTGGGCGGCTCTCGGCGCGGTGGACGCGGACGGCTGGGCACGGGCCCTCGATGACGGCCTCGACACCGAGGTCGGCTCCGGCGGCTTTGCGCTGACTCCGGCGCAGGCCCAGCAGATCGCCCTGGCCCGCTTGGTGCTCGCCGACCCGCACACCCTCGTGCTGGACGAGGCGACCTCGCTGCTCGACCCGCGTGCCGCCCGCCATCTGGAGCGCTCGCTGGCCCGGGTGCTCGACGGGCGTACGGTCGTGGCGATCGCCCACCGGCTGCACACGGCGCACGACGCCGATGTCATCGCCGTGGTGGAACAGGGACGCATCAGCGAACTGGGCAGCCACAGCGAGCTGGTGGCGGCTGGCGGGGCCTACGCGGCGCTGTGGAGGTCCTGGCACGGCTAGAGCCTGCGTCAGGCTCAGATGAAGTTGAGCGCCGCCGCCCCGCCCACCCCTCCGAGCAGCATGAACACCGGCATGAGGACTTTGAGCTCGACCCAGCTGCCGGCGCGGAAGCGCATGGCCTTCGGTGGGCCCACCTGGTACCAGCGCTTGTTGCCGACGGGGATCGGCCACAGGATCGGGCAGCCGGACACGGTGATCGCGTCCCCGATGTCGTGCACCAGGGCGCCGAGGACCACTGGCAGACCCAGCCAGACGTACTCCTGGCCGGGGCCGGTGAACAGCCAGTCCGCTCCGTTGCCGGGCTGGTCCAGGATGCCCGCGAGGATCCAGGCGCTGGTCGCACCGAGCAGCCACACCAGCACATCGCTGGAGACCCGGGCGGCCCGCCACAGCAGGCCCTCCACCGCGAGCACCAGATGGACGAAGAGGATGGCGAGGACGGCCCAGCGGCCACCGGCCATGGCCAGTGCCGAGGTGCCGCCGCCGATCAGCACGGCCCAGAGCCAGGTGTGGGTGAGCGTGCGGTGACCGCCTGTCCTGCGCTTGTCCCCCGGCTTCTTCGTCGCCTTGTAGACCGCGTACGAGAGCCTGTCGACGACCTCGCACAGCCCGCGCGAGACCGGTCCGAAGGCCCGGGAGATCGTCGCCGCCTTGTGGTCGAGGTCGGGCGCCAGTGCCGCACCCGCGCAGATCAGCGCTCCGACGACGAGCACGGGCCACGGCATGGCATGGCCTGTGGCGGCGGTCGCCGCGCCCACCCCCAGCCAGGCCGCTGCCCCGGACAGGGAGTGTGCCGGTCCCATCATGCTCGTTCCCGCCCCATCTGCTCTTGTCTTCGCCCCCAGTTGACGGCACAGCGTAGCGGTAGCGATCTTCCGCTCGGCAGCCGGTTCCCTGTCAGGGCCGGAAGCCAGGCAAGATGGGGGCGTGACCCTTATCGATCAGCTGCCGCAGGATGCCGACCCCGATGCCCTCTTCGAGGCCTTCTCGTCATGGGCCGAGGGCCGGGGGATCTCGCTCTACCCGGCTCAGGAGGAAGCGCTGATCGAAGTGGTCTCCGGGGCGAACGTGATCCTCTCCACGCCGACCGGCTCCGGGAAGAGCCTGGTCGCGGCGGGGGCGCACTTCGCGGCGCTGGCCCGTGACGAGGTCACCTTCTACACCGCGCCGATCAAGGCCCTGGTCTCGGAGAAGTTCTTCGATCTGTGCAAGCTCTTCGGCACGGAGAACGTGGGCATGCTCACCGGCGACGCCTCCGTGAACGCGGACGCCCCCGTGATCTGCTGCACCGCCGAGGTACTGGCGTCCATCGCGCTGCGTGACGGCAAGGCCGCGGACATCGGCCAGGTCGTGATGGACGAGTTCCACTTCTACGCGGAGGCGGACCGCGGCTGGGCGTGGCAGATCCCGCTGCTCGAGCTGCCCCAGGCGCAGTTCGTGCTGATGTCGGCGACGCTCGGCGATGTCTCGATGTTCGAGAAGGACCTGACCCGCCGCACCGGCCGGGAGACGTCCGTGGTGCGTTCGGCGACCCGGCCGGTGCCGCTGTCGTACGAGTACCGCACGACGCCGATCACCGAGACGCTGACCGAGTTGCTGGAGACCAAGCAGGCGCCCGTCTACATCGTGCACTTCACCCAGGCCCAGGCGGTCGAGCGGGCGCAGTCGCTGATGAGCATCAACATGTGCACCCGCGAGGAGAAGGACCAGATCGCGGAGCTGATCGGCAACTTCCGCTTCACCACCAAGTTCGGCCGCAATCTCTCGCGCTATGTACGGCACGGCATCGGCGTCCATCACGCCGGCATGCTGCCCAAGTACCGACGTCTGGTCGAGAAGCTGGCGCAGGCCGGTCTGCTGAAGGTCATCTGCGGTACGGACACCCTGGGCGTGGGGGTCAATGTGCCGATCCGCACGGTGTTGTTCACCGCGCTGACCAAGTACGACGGCAGCCGGGTCCGGGTGCTGCGCTCCCGTGAGTTCCACCAGATCGCCGGCCGCGCGGGCCGGGCGGGCTTCGACACCGCCGGTTTCGTGGTCGCCCAGGCCCCCGAGCATGTGATCGAGAACGAGAAGGCCCTGGCCAAGGCGGGCGACGATCCGAAGAAGAAGCGGAAGGTGGTCCGCAAGAAGGCCCCCGAGGGCTTCGTCGGCTGGTCCCAGAGCTCCTTCGAGAAGCTGATCGCCTCCGACCCGGAGCCGCTGACCTCGCGCTTCAAGGTCACCCACGCGATGCTGCTGTCGGTGATCGCCCGGCCCGGCAACGCCTTCGAGGCCATGCGCAAGCTGCTGGAGGACAACCACGAGCCGCGCAAGCAGCAGCTGCGGCACATCCGCCGGGCCATCGCGATCTACCGCTCCCTGCTGGACGGCGGGATCGTGGAGCGGCTCGAGACCCCGGACGCTCAGGGTCGGATCGTGCGGCTGACGGTCGACTTCCAGCAGGACTTCGCGCTCAACCAGGCGCTGTCCACGTTCGCGCTCGCCGCCTTCGACCTGCTCGATCCCGAATCTCCGTCGTACGCGCTCGACATGGTGTCCGTCGTCGAGTCGACCCTGGACGATCCGCGTCAGATCCTCGCCGCCCAGCAGAACAAGGCACGCGGCGAGGCCGTCGGCGCGATGAAGGCGGACGGGGTCGAGTACGAGGAGCGGATGGAGCGGCTCCAGGAGATCTCCTATCCGAAGCCGCTCGAAGAGCTGCTGTGGCACGCGTACAACCTCTACCGGAAGTCGCATCCCTGGGTGGGCGACCACCCGGTGTCGCCGAAGTCCGTGATCCGCGACATGTACGAACGGGCGCTGACGTTCACCGAGTTCACGTCCGTCTACGAGCTTGCCCGCACCGAGGGCATCGTGCTGCGCTATCTGGCGAGCGCGTACAAGGCCCTGGACCACACGATCCCGGACGATCTGAAGACCGAGGATCTGGAGGACCTGATCGCCTGGCTGGGCGAGATGGTGCGGCAGGTCGACTCCAGCCTGCTGGACGAGTGGGAGCAGCTGGCCAACCCCGAGGTGGAGACCGCCGAGCAGGCTCAGGAGAAGGCCGACCAGGTCAAGCCGGTCACCGCCAATGCGCGTGCCTTCCGGGTGCTGGTGCGCAACGCGATGTTCCGCCGGGTGGAGCTGGCAGCGCTCGACCAGGTTGCCGAGCTGGGCGGGATGGACGCCGAATCGGGCTGGGACGAGGAGGCCTGGGGGGACGCGATGGACGCGTACTGGGACGAGTACGACGACCTGGGCACCGGTCCGGACGCGCGGGGACCGAAGCTGCTGTCCATCGAGGAGGACTCCCGGCACGGGCTGTGGCGGGTCCGCCAGACCTTCGCCGACCCGAACGGCGATCATGACTGGGGCATCAGCGCGGAGGTCGATCTGGCGGCGTCCGACGAGGAGGGCAGGGCCGTGGTCCGGGTCACGTCCGTCGGTCAGCTCTGACCGCGGGCCGGGTCGCTTCCGTGCTGTGCGAGCAAGCGTGCGAGAGTGGCGCTGAAGACCGTCACCGAGGAGAGACTGATGACTCTGCACGACATTCCCCTGCGCACCCTGAGCGGCGAGCCCACCTCTCTGGCCGCGTACGCGGACAAGGCGGTGCTGCTGGTCAATGTGGCGTCGAAGTGCGGTCTGACGCCGCAGTACGAGGGGCTTGAGCGGTTGCAGCAGCAGTACGGCGACCGCGGTTTCACGGTGCTGGGTGTGCCGTGCAACCAGTTCATGGGGCAGGAGCCGGGGAGCGCGGAGGAGATCCAGACGTTCTGCTCGACGACGTACGGGGTCTCGTTCCCGCTGCTGGAGAAGACGGATGTGAACGGCGACGACCGCCACCCGCTGTACGTGGAGCTGACGAAGGCCGCGGACGCCGACGGCGAGGCGGGCGACGTGCAGTGGAACTTCGAGAAGTTCCTGATCTCGCCCAAGGGCGAGGTCACACGTTTCCGGCCGCGTACGGAGCCGGAGGCGCCGGAGGTCGTGGCCGCGATCGAGGCGCAGCTGGGCGCCTGACGGCAGTGACGAGGTGGGGGGGTGGGGGGGGGGCGGAACCCCCCCCCACCCGGTTGGCGGCAGGGCGCGTGTGGACTAT
>NZ_JBHWIW010000045.1:0-62799 GCF_042731955.1 Streptomyces sp. NPDC059828
GCCCCCGTCTACGGACGGGGGCTCTGCGCTGTTCCCTGCAGGCCGTCAGGTCCGGCGCTCCCAGCGGTAGAACTCGTGGGCCATCGCGTCCTTCGGGCTCCGCCAGGTCTCCGGGTCGTAGGCGCTGACGTACGCGGAGAGCTTGTGGCTCACGTCGCGGAAGTCAGGGTGATCCACGACCTTGGCGACCGCGGGTCCGGGCGGGCGGTCCGACTCGATCAGATGCAGGTAGACATCGCCGAACTGGAACAACGTCCGCCGGGTGACCCCGACGAGGCCCGGCAGCTCACCCCGGTCGGATTCCTCGAACACCTTGGCGATGTCAGGGGCCGTGCCGGGTGCCATGCGGGCGACGATCAGAGCTTGGTGCATCGGGGAGGGTCCCTTCGGTGGGTACGGGCGTGGGTCAGTCGGTGGTGACCGCGACGACGTCGCGCTCGCGCGCCCGCTGCTCGATCTTGTCCCGGATGAGCTGCATCTGGACCTTGGAGTTGCGGTTGATGTTGTCGGTCATCCAGTCGTCGTCGACCGGGGCGTCCGGCTTCATCGCGAAGTCCTGGGTCCAGTGCATCAGGACACCCTGCGGGGTCTCCTTGTACGTCCAGCGGATGTCCATGTGCTGGAACGGGCCGGTCTCGACGCGCCGGGCGCGCACCGTCAGCGCCTTGCGGTCAGTGGTGCGCTCCGACACCCAGCTCCAGACCTTGCCGTTCTCGTCGGGGTGCATGGTCAGCCGGAACGTGGTGGTGTTCCGGTCGCGCTCGACGATGTCCACGGACGCGTACTCGCTGAAGAGCTGGGGCCAGTTCTCGATGTCGTTGGTCATGTTCCAGACGAGATCGAGCGGTGCCTCGATGGTGATCTGGTTCTCGGTGTGCCCGGACACTTCACGCTCCTGCCATGAGGGAGTTGTTGACGAGGTCGAGGAACTCACGCGGCGTCTTGCAGCGGTCCGCGTCGGTGGGCAGTGGGCGGCCGTAGCGGTTCTCCAGCTCGCCGACGATGCCCAGCAGGCCGAGCGAGTCGAGCCCGTACTCGTCGAACCGGGCCTCGGGACGGCCGCCCATCTCCGCCGGATCGACCGTGATGCCGGCACCCTTCTTCATCAGGGCGGCCAGTTCTTCGATGGTCAGCTTGGTGATTTGCGTGGTCATGTGAGAGTCCTCCGTCTCACGAGGGGTTGTCGGCGCCGCGCCTGAGCACCAGCGCCGCGTTCGAGCCCATGAGTCCCCGGCTGAGGATCAGGGCCGTACGCAGTTCGGCGGGCCGCGCCCGGCCGGTCACCACTTCCAGGTCGTGGCATACGTCGAACACATTGGGTGTGGGCGGGACGAGGCCGTCCTGGAGAGCGAGCACCGCGGCGGCGGTGTCCAGCACCGGAGCCCCGCAGTAGGCCCTGCCCGTACCGGTCTTGGGGGCCGTGACCGGGACACGTGCGCAGTGCGGGCCCAGGGCGTCGGCGATCGCCATGGCCTCGGCCCGGTCCGCCTCGGGGATACCGAGTGCGTCCGCGAACACGACATCGATCTCCTCGGGGGCACACTCGGCGTCCGCGAGGGCACCACGGATCGCGTGGGCCAGACCTTCGCGGGACTGCTGCCAGCGTGAGGCGCCGGTGAAGGTCGCGGCATGTCCCGCCACGACCGCGCGCACCGGGACGCCGCGCTCACGAGCTGCGGCCTCCGCCTCGACCACGAGCATCGCGCCGCCCTCGGCGGGTACGAAGCCGCAGGCGCTGGGGGTGAACGGGCGGTAGGCCCGCTCCGCCTCCTCGCACAGGCTGAGCTCCCGGTAGCCGAGCTGGCAGACGAGCGAGTACGGGGCGAGGGGTGCCTCGGCCGCGCCGATGACCACGGTGTTGGTGCCCCGGGCGATCGCCCGCCCGGCGTGCGCGAGGGCGTCCAGACCGCCCGCCTCGTCGCTGGCCACGACACCGCAGGGGCCCTTGAAGCCGCCGCGGATCGAGATCTGTCCCGTACTCGCCGCGTAGAACCAGGCGATGGACTGGTAAGGGCCCACATAGCGCGAGCCCTGCCCCCACAGGCGTTGCAGCTCGCGCTGGCCGAATTCACCGCCACCGGATCCGGCGGCGGTGACCACTCCTACGCCGAACGGGTTGTCGGCGCTGTCGCCCGGGGCGATCCGCGCATCCGCCAGCGCCATGTCGGCGGCGGCCATGGCGAAGTGCGTGAACCGGTCGGTCTGTACAAGGAAACGTTCCTCCACCACGGACTCGGGTGCGAAGCCGCGGACCTCGCCGGCGATACGCACCGGCAGATGCTCGCAACCTTCCCGGGTGATGTGGTCGAGGACGCTCAGGCCTTCCCGTGTGGCCTTCCAGAAGGCGTCGGTGCCGACCCCGTTGGGGGCGACGACACCCATTCCGGTGATGACCGGACGCCGGTCCTGCCGAGGACTCATCTTGTCCTCCCTCCTGGCCGGGTCAGCACCACGGCGGACTGGAACCCGCCGAAGCCGCTGCCGACCGAGAGCACATTGCGCAGCTTGAGGGCGCGCGCCGTGCGCGGCACATAATCGAGATCGCACTCGGGGTCGGGCGTCTCGTAGTTCGCCGTCGGCGGCACCACCTGATTGGCCAGTGCCAGCACGCAGGCGACGATCTCTATCGCCCCGATGGCCCCGAGCGAGTGGCCCACCATGGACTTGATGGAACTCATCGGCACCTTGTAGGCGTGTGCTCCGAGCGACTCCTTGACGGCGGCCGTCTCGTGCCGGTCGTTCTGCTGGGTGCCCGAACCGTGCGCGTTGACGTAGTCGATGTCCGAGCCGTCGAGCCGGGCGTGATCGAGCGCGGTGTCGATCGCGCGGGCCATCTCCAGGCCCTCCCGGGTCAGACCCGTCATGTGGTACGCGTTGCCGAAGGTGGCGTAGCCGCCTACCTCGCAGTACACGGTGGCACCCCGGGCACGGGCGTGCTCGAGCTCCTCCAGGACGAGGACGGCTCCGCCCTCGCCCATCACGAACCCGTCCCGGTTCGCGTCGAACGGGCGCGAGGCATGGGCCGGGTCGTCGTTGTTCGCGGAGGTCGCCTTGATCGCGTCGAAGCAGGCCACGGTGATCGGGGAGATCGGCGAGTCGGACGCGCCCGCTATGCAGACGTCGACCTTCCCCTCCTCTATCGCGTGGAAGGCGTAGCCGATCGCGTCCAGACCGGAGGTGCAGCCCGTGGACACGGTCTGCACCGGGCCCCGGGCCCCGGTCTGCTCGGCCACCTCGGAGGCGAGGGCGCTGGGCGCGAACGCCCGGTGCAGATGCGGCTCGGCCTCGCTGTGGTCGACGTCCCAGCGCCGCCCGGAGCTGCTGACCTTGACGTAGTCGTGCTCCAGGCGGGTGGTGCCGCCCACCGCGGTGCCCAGGGAGACACCGATGCGCCAGGGGTCTTCCCGATCCGGGTCGAGCCCCGCGTCGCGCAGCGCCTCCCTGGCCGCGACCAGCGCGAACTGGACGTACCGGTCCGCGCGCTGGATCGTCGCCGGGTCGAGGCCGTGGGTGGCCGGGTCGAAGTCGCACTCCGCGGCGATGCGCGAACGGAAGCCCTTCGGGTCGAAGAGCGTGATACCGCGCGTCGCCGTGCGTCCGTTGGCCAGAAGGTCCCAGAACGCCGGTATGCCCACACCTCCCGGCGCCACTATGCCGACGCCGGTGACCGCTACCCGCCGTGTCATGAAGCCGTCCTTGTCCGTTCGGGCGGCCGGTGCCCTCCGGTACCGGCCTTGGCCGGGGTCTCCTCGGTGTCGACGTGTCCGAGCTCCGGCCGTGGCGCCAGCGGGCCCAGATGGAACACCATCCGGGCCTCCGTGCTGCCCACGTTGCGGAACCGGTGCCGTACATACGCGGGGATCAGCAGACCCTGGTCCGGGCGGAGCGCGTACGTCTCGTCGTCCAGGTCCACTTCGAGTGCTCCGCTGACGACGTACACGAACTCCTCGGAGTACGGGTGGTAGTGCTCACCGATGCGGTCGCCGGGCTCCACGATCGCCAGGCCCATGAACCCGCTCGTCGCGCCCACCGTGGTGGGCGTGAGCATGGCGCGCAGGTCGCCTCCGCGCTTGGTGTTGGGCTGGGTCTCGCTGAGATCGACGATGCGATGAGGTGTGGTCATGAGATTCCTCCACGTGGCCGGATGGCGTTGGGCCGGCGGTGCGGCGGACCGGATGGGCCCGGCGCGCCGCACCGCGCGGCGCATGACGGACGGTTCAGGGACCGACGGGGGACCGGCGATCGGTGATCAGGCGCATGTCGGCGCGAGCGAGGAAACGGAGCATGTCCGCATCCGTCGCCGGAGAACCGCCGCCGAACGCGTCCTCGTCGAGAAGACGGGCCACCATGGCCGCCTTGCGGGGACCGTGCGCTCCTCCCGCGAGCATCGGAGCGGCTTCAAGACCGCCCCGCACGTCGACGAGCCGGATGACGACGTCGTCGCGCAGGAAGATGGTGCTGCTCTCGATGACCCCGGAGGGGTCGTGGGCGGCTACCTCGTCCTGACGGGCGAGGAGCTTGGCCAGAGCCATGCCGCAACCCTGCTTGGCCGGGTAGTACAGCGCGTGTCGCTTCGAGTCCGAGTGCTCGCCCTCGACGGCCGCCAGATGGTGCACCGCCGGAAGCGAGGCCCGGGTGAAGAACATCCGTGCCGACTCCTGGTCGTTGAGGTCGCGGTACTGCTCCAGATAGGGGTTGATGGCTTCCTCGAGCGCCTGCACCTCGGGCTGCCTGGCCACATGGCGCAGCGCGGCGAGCAGATCGCCCTGCACCTCCACCGCGCGGATGACCCGGTTGCGGTGCATGAACAGGGAGGTACGGCGCAACCGGGTGTTGTCGTCCACCCGTGGCTCGGGTGACTTGTAACCGGCGAGGAGCTCGGCGACGATCTCCTCGCTGCCCGGCTTGACGGTAAAGGTGAGGGCGTGTCGGACGATGCCGTCACCCATCCGCGCGTATGGCTGAAGTGCACCGCCGAGCTCCGAGGCACGGGCCTCCGTGTGGATCTTGCCCGTCTCACGCAGCACGCTGAAGCGCAGCGAACGGGTGTCCCGCACACAGCTGTGCAGCGGCTTCACCACGTCGACGTGCTCCTCGCTGTTCACCCACTCGATGAACGGCGGCGCGCTCTCCCACTCACTGGTGATCAGCCACTGCGAAGGATTCTCGATCGACTGGCACAGCTGGTCACTCAGGTGGCCGGGTACCGAAGCCACCTGGTTGCGCATGTGCTCGTACGCGGCGAGAAAGCTCTGCTGCGCACCGTCATGAAGATCCACCAGCAGTACGACCCGCAGCCTGGAGCCGTCGAAGGCCGACTGAGATATACGTTCCGACAGAGTTGTCATGTTCCACGCATCTCCTTCGAGACAGTGAAGCCGCCACCGAAGTGACGGAGCCGGCTCTCCGGGGTTCGGAGTAAGGGGTCCGACGCATTGGAACCGCCGATCAGCGCCCAGGCGATGCGGCTGTCCGGCTTCGATCCTGTGCCGATACCACGGGTGGCGCGAGATGTGTGAACCATGCGGGTGAAGGGGCGATCGAGGCGCTCCCGCAAGGGCATGGAAACTCCAATCCCCCCAACCGGCGGCTGGAGCTGGAGCAACTGATGGAAGAAAACTTCGACGACCGTGTACCGGTCCTGATCGTGGGCGGCTCGCTGGTGGGCCTGTCCACATCGCTGTTCCTGGGCCGGCTCGGCGTCGGGCACATGCTCGTCGAGCGGCATGCGAGCACCTCGAGGCATCCGCGCGGTCGCGGCAACAACGTACGCACCATGGAGCTGTTCAGGGTGGCGGGGGCCGAACCGCTCATCCACGAGGCCGCATCCGCACTCGCCGGCAACCACGGCATCCTCCAGACCCCGTCACTGGTCGGCGACGAGGGCGAGTGGCTGCTCAAGGAGATCGCCCCGGGCGACGGACTGACCCGTATCAGTCCCTCCGGCTGGTGCGTGTGCAGCCAGAACGACCTGGAGCCGGTGCTGCTGGAGTGTGCCCGCAAGAACGGCGGCGACCTGCGCTACTCCACCGAGATGAAGTCGTTCGAGCAGGACGCCGACGGTGTCACCGCGGTCATCGAGGACCGCGAGAGCGGCCGGACCCGCGTCGTCCGGGCGGACTACCTCGTGGCGGCCGACGGCCCCCGCAGTCCCGTGCGCGAGCAGCTCGGCATCGGCCAGACGGGGCTCGGCGACCTGTTCCACAACGTCAGCGTCACCTTCCGGTCCCGCGCGCTCGCGGATGTCGTCGGTGACCGCCGCTTCATCGTCTGCTACCTCACCAACCCCGAGGCGGACGGCGCCCTGCTGCCCGTGGACAACGTGGAGAACTGGGTCTTCCACGCGCCCTGGCAGCCCGACAAGGGCGAGAAGCTGGAGGACTTCACCGAGGAGCGCTGTATCGCCCACATCCGCAAGGCGACCGGCGCCCCGGACATCGACGTCGAGATCACCGGAAAGGCCCCCTGGCACGCCGCCGAACGGGTGTCCGAGCGGTACGCGTCGGGCCGGGTGTTCCTCGCAGGCGACTCCTGCCACGAGATGTCGCCCACCGGGGCGTTCGGCTCCAACACCGGTATCCAGGACGCGCACAACCTCGCCTGGAAGCTCGCCATGGTGCTGGGCGGCGCCGCGGGTCCCGGGCTGCTCGACAGCTACGAGGCGGAGCGGCTGCCGGTGGCCAGGGCCACGGGTATGCGGGCGTCGAGCAGGTCGGAGGAGCACAGCCACCCCGGCTACGACCCGTCGTCGGTGGCGGGCCGCGGCGGCGGTCCCGGCGGTCCGGGCATGGGTGGTCCTGGCGGTCCCGGTGGTCCGGGTATGGGTGGCCCCGGTGGCCCCGGTGGCCCCGGTGGCCCCGGCGGTCCGGGGATGGGTGGCCCGGGCGGACCCGGCGGCCCGAGCATCGCCGGTGGTCCCAACGGCAGCCCCGGCGGGATGCTCGCCGTCGCGATGGGCTACCGCTACCCGCACGGTGCCGTCATCGGGGCCGACGCCGACATGCCCGTCATCCCCAAGGGGATCCAGGTCGTCGGGGAGCCCGGCGCCCGTTCGCCGCACATGTGGCTGCACAAGCCCGGCACCCAGCGCCGGATCTCCACGCTGGACCTGTTCGAGCGGTCGTACGTACTGCTGACCGGTTCGGGCGGTGCGGCGTGGCGTGCGGCGGCGCGTACGGTGGCAGACCGGCTCTCGTGCCCGCTGGACGCCTACCTCGTGGGTGAGGATCCCGAGGCCGATCTGATCCCCGAAACCGGCTTCGACTGGGCCGAGTCGCACGGCGCGTCCCCCGAGGGCGCGGTCGTGGTCCGCCCCGACGGGTTCATGGCGTGGCGCTCGACGGGGATGGAGTCCGACCCCGAAGCGGCGCTCATGACGGCCATGAAGTCGCTGCTGTACCGCTCGTGAACCACCCCTGAGCCGCCGCGCTAGCAGTCCGCCCCGTCGATGCCCACCCCCGTGAGGCACCGACGGGGCGGACTGCCGTCACCACCGGCAAGGCTGTCAGCGCTGTCACTGCTGTCGCAGCCGAACGCGCTGTCGAAGCGCAGCCCGCTCACTTGACCGAGCCCGCCATCACCCCCTGCACGAAGTGCCGCTGGAAGGCGAAGAAGACCACCACGGGCACGATCAGGGACAGGAACGCACCGGGCGCGAGCACATCGATATTGCTGCCGAACTGGCGCACCTGCGACTGGAGTTCCACGGTGAGGGGCTGCGATGAGCTGTCCGCGAAGAGCAGTGCCACGAGCATGTCGTTCCACACCCACAGGAACTGGAAGATCGCCAGACTCGCGATCGCCGGACGGCCCACCGGCAGCACCAGCCGGGTGAAGATCCGCCACTCGCTGCCGCCGTCCATCCGCGCCGCCTCCAGCATCTCGCGCGGGATGTCGGCGAAGTAGTTGCGCAGCAGGAAGACGGCGAACGGCAGCCCGTAGGCGACGTGGAAGAGCACCACACCGGGGATCGTGCCGAACAGACCCAACTGGCCGAACAGCTTGGCCACCGGCAGCAGACCCACCTGGACGGGCACCACCAGCATGGCCACCACCAGCAGGAACAGCCAGTCCCGGCCCGGGAACTCCAGCCAGGCGAAGGCATAGCCCGCCAGCGCCGCGATCACGATGACCAGGGCCGTCGCGGGCACCGAGATCATGACCGTGTTCCAGAAGGCCTGGGTCATCCCCGCGTTGCCGAGCAGCGCCGAGTAGTTGTCGAACGACAGCTGCCCGGGCGAGGACAGCGCGGTCCACCAGCCGCTGCCCGCGCTGTCCTGCGCCGAGCGCAGTGAGGACAGCAGCAGACCGGCCAGCGGAGTGATCCATACGAGCCCGATGACCACCAGGAGCGCTTGGACAACGCCGTTGCCGAGCCACTTCCCCAGCCTGCTCCCGGAGCGCCTCCGAGCGCTGCGGCGACCGGTCGGCGCTTGCTTCGTGACAGCCGGTTCGGTGACGGTGGCGCTCATGACTGGCTCCTGCGAAAGCGGCGGACGTTGAAGACCATGGCAGGGATGACCAGCAGCAGGAGCAGCACGCCCAGCGCACTGCCGAGCCCCTGGTTGTTGCCGCCGCCGAAGGAGACCAGCCACATCTGGGTGGCCAGCACGGTGGCGTCTTCCTGCACCGGCCCGGGCGCGATGATGTAGACGAGGTCGAAGACCTTCATCACATTGATGACCAGGGTCACGAAGACCACGGTCAGGATGGGCGCGAGCAGCGGCACGGTGATCCTGCGGAACACCTGCCACTCGCCGGCACCGTCCATCCGGGCGGCTTCGAGCACGTCGCGCGGCAGGGACGACAGGCCCGCGCCGATGAGCACCATCGCGAAGCCGGTCCAGATCCACAGGTACGCGCCGATGATCGCCGGGGTGACCAGCGCCGGGCCGAGCCAGGACACCCCCTCGTAGGGCGGGGCGAAGTTCTGCGCGGGCAGCCGCACGGTGTAGGAGCCGGCTGCCAGGCCGGGGAAGCGGAAGGAGCCGTCCGATGCGGTGGTGGCGGTGGCGACCGGGCGCCCGTCGCGTAGCGCCTCGACCGTCAGTTCCGGCAGTCCGCTCTCCTTCGGGTCCACCCGGCCCTGCTCGCCGCCGCCGCCCGGTGTGAAGTCGAGATAGGCCACGCCCAGCAGTTCACCCGGCCCGGCTTCGCGGCTCGCCGCCGGCTGCGCGGGCCGTGCGTCCGCGGACAGTTCCTTCGGCGGCACGCCGACAAGCCCGAGGGCGATGCTCTGTCCGCCGGGGGACACCGTGCCCGATGTGCTGTACGACCCGTCGGGTCCCTTCGTCAGCCCCTGGCCGTCCCGGGCGCGGGCGGTCGGATACGAGGACGAGCCCTTGACGGCGTCATGCACCCCGACGACGGCGGCGTTCAGCACCCCCTTGTCGGGGTCCTCTTCGTAGGCGAGCCGGAAGATGATGCCCGCGGCGAGGAAGGACACCGCCATCGGCATGAACAGGAGCAGTTTGAACGCCGTGGCCCAGCGGACCTTCTCGACCAGCACGGCCAGGATCAGTCCCAGACCGGTGAGCAGAGTCGGGGCGATGACCACCCAGATGGCGCTGTTGCGGACCGCCTTGAGGGTGGCCGGGTCGCGGAACATCTCGGCGTAGTTCTCGCCGCCGACGAAGCGTGTGCCACCGGCGTCGAAGAAGCTCCGGCCGACGGAGAACAGCACGGGATAGACGACCAGCGCGCCGAGCAGCAGCAGCGCGGGCAGCACGAAGGCCACGGAGACGGTCCGCCGACGGCGCTGGGCGCGGCGGCGGGGGTCGTGCCGGGGGGTGCGCCCGGGACCGGCGGCCCCGGCGGGCCCCGGGAGGGGGCCCGCCTTCGGTGATGTGGAGGTGGCAGCGGTCATGATCGTCAGCCCTTGTACGCCTTGGTCGCCGCGTCCTCGAGCTTGGCCGCGGTGCCCTTCGGATCCGACGGGTCGCGCAGGAAGTCCTGGAGCAGCTTCCACTCGCCCGCGCCCTTCGTCCCGCCGAACGCCGCGGGCGCCTGGTCGGACATGTCGAAGCGGACGGAGTCTCCGGCGTCGATCAGTGACTTGGCCGTCTGACGGGTGGTGTCATCGCCGTAGGACTTGAGGTCCAGCTTCTTGTTGGGGGACAGGAAACCACCCGCCTCGGCCCACACGGCAGCGGCCTCGGGCGTGGCCAGGAACTCCACGAAGGCCATGGCGGCCTTCTTGTTCTTCCCGTCCTCCAGGGCGACCGCGGCGTCACCGCCACTGACCACGGGCGCGTCGCCGCCGTCGACCGCCGGGAAGGGGAAGAAGGCGGCGTCCTCGCCGATCTTTCGGCCGAACTGGTCCTTGGCCACACCGGCGACGAAGTCGCCCTCGTAGACCATCCCGGCTTCCGGGTCGGGGCCGAAGACCTTCTCCACGGATCCGGGGAAGTCCGTGCTCAGCGCGCCCTTCTGGCCGCCCGCGATCAGCTGTTTGTCGGCGAACAGCTTGCCGAGGGTGGTGAGGGCTTTGACCACGCTCGGATCGGTCCACGGGATGCTGTGCCCGGCGAGCTGGTCATACGTCTGGGGACCCGCCTGGGACAGATAGATGTTCTCGAACCAGTCGGTGAGGGTCCAGCCGTCCTCACCCGCGACCGCGAACGCGGAGAGACCCGAGTCGGACACCGCCCGCCCGGCCTTGAGGAGCTCCGCGTAGGTCTTCGGCGCCTTGACCCCGGCCTGGTCCAGGGCGTCCGGGCTGTACCAGACGGTGGACTTGTGCGCGGCCTTGAAGTACACCCCGTACAGCGTGTTCTCGACGCTTCCGTAGTGCTTCCACACACTGGCGAAGTCGGTGTCCACGGACTTCTCGGCCGTCTTGGAGAGCGGGGTGAGCCAGCCGTTCTTCGCGAACTGCTGGAGCACACCGACCTGCGGCACCATCACCACATCGGGTGCGTTGCCGCCCTCGATCTTGCTGCCCACCACGGTGGAGACGTTGTCGCCGGTGGAGACGAACTGGGCCTTGGCTCCGGTCTTGGCGCTGAAGGCGTCGAGCACCTTCTGGAAGTTCTTCTGCTCGGCGCCGGACCAGACCCCCGCGACGGTGATCGTCTGGCCGTTCAGCGACTTGTCGCCGCCGTTCGCGGTGGTGACGGGGCCGCTGCCACAGGCGGTGGCCCCGAGGGCCAGGGTCAGCGCGGTGCAGCCCGCGAGTATGAGGCGTCGCGTCATGACGGGGATCTCCTTGGTGGGCGAGGGACAGGCGAGTTCGGACGAGGACCGAAGGGAACGGACCAGGACCGACGGGAGAAGGGGATGCTGGTTCAGGGGCCGGTGCCGTCGCCGGTCCACCAGGCGGCGGTGGATCCGGGCAGTACGCCGTTCGGGCAGGGACCGCTGGAGAGCAGCGGAGCTCCGGAGACGGGCGCGGGCACGGGTGCGGTGCCGAAGTTGACGGCGCAGACGAGACCGTCACCGCGGACGAAGGCGAGCACCCCGGGCGCCGACTCCAGCCAGCGCAGGGTTCCTTCGCCGAGCTGCGGCAGCCCCCGGCGGAGCTGGAGGCCGTCGCGGTAGAGGTGCCAGAACGAGCGGGTGTCGGCGACCGCCCGGTCAGTGGCGTGCTCGGCGAACCAACCGGGCTGCGGCAGCCAGGGCTTGGCCCCTTCGGCACCCGAGGTGAAGCCGAACGGGGAGGCGTGCCCGGACCACGGCAGCGGCACCCGGCAGCCGTCGCGGATCCGGGACCGGCTGCCGGTGCGCCGGAAGATCGGGTCGGTGAGGACCTCGTCCGGCAGGTCGACGACCTCGGGCAGCCCCAGCTCCTCCCCTTGGTAGATGTACGCGGCCCCGGGCAGTGCCAGCATCAACAGCGCGGCGGCCCTGGCCCGAGCGGCGCCGAGTCCACTGCCCTCGGTGCCGGACTCCCCGTAACGGGTCACGGTGCGGACCTGGTCGTGGTTGTTGAGCACCCAGGTGACCGTGGAGCCGGTGCCCGCGATGTCCTGCATGGCCTCGGTGATCACCTTGCGGAAGGCGCCGGCGTCCCAGGGGGCCGAGAGCAGATCGAAGAAGAAGGCCTGGTGCAGCTCGTCCGGACGCACGTAGCGGGCGTGTTCCCGCGCGGTGGGCACCGAGACCTCGCCCACCAGCAGCCGCTCGCGGCCGTCCCGCAGGGTGTACTGCTCGCACACCGACCGCCATTGGCGCCACACATCGTGCACCTCGGGCTGGTTCCACGCCAGCGGATTGACCGCGTCGCGGGTGCGGGCGTCGGCCTCGGGGTCGGAGGAGTCGGGCAGATCGGGGTGCTTGTAGAGCCCTGCCGCCACATCGATACGGAAGCCGTCGACACCATGGTCCAGCCAGAACCGCAGGACGCGCTCGAAGTACGCGGTCGTCTCCGGGTTGCGCCAGTTCAGGTCGGGCTGCTCGGGCGTGAACATGTGGAGGTACCACTGGCCGGGGCTGCCGTCGGTTTCGGTGACCCTGCTCCAGGCCGGCCCGCCGAACATCGCATGCCAGTTGTTGGGCGGCACGTCGCCGCCGGGGCCGCGGCCCTCGGCGAAGTGGAAGCGAGCCCGAGCCTCGCTGCCCGGTCCCGACGCGAGGGCCGCGCGGAACCACTCGTGCTCGCTGGAGCAGTGGTTGGGGACGATGTCGAGCAGCACCTTCATGCCGAGCCGGTGCGCGTCCGCGACCAGCAGGCCGAACTCGGCCAGGTCGCCGAACACCGGATCCACATCGCAGTAGTCCGCGACGTCGTAGCCGTGGTCGTGCTGCGGCGAGGGGTAGAACGGGCTCAGCCATATCCCGTCGACGCCGAGCTTCTTGAGGTACGGAAGTCCGGCGCGGACCCCCGCCAGATCGCCGATTCCGTCGCCGGTGCTGTCGAGGAAACTGCGGACGTAGACCTGGTAGATCACCGCGTCACGCCACCAGTGGTGCCGTGTGGGGCGCTGCGCGCCGCCCTGTGGGAGACCGTCGCCGGCCGTGGATGTGAGCATCACCCGTGAACCTGTTTCTGCACGTGTGTCTTCTGCATGAAGGGAGCATCCGCAGCCAAGAACGACCAGCGGTTATGCATTCATGTTAAGTAGCGGTGTCACGCAGGTGTCAACGGTTATGCAGAGCTGTACCGGCAAGTTGGGGGGATTGCCCGTTTTTATCCGCCGTAAATGACGGCGTGCGGCATGGCTTGAATGCCTAACGGTTAAGTAATGATGTCCGTGCGGGCTCAGCCGCGCCGGGCGATGGCGGCCAGCTCGCCGCTCAGCCTGCGCACAGCGGCGTCCGGCCCCTGGTGCTGGGCCATGGCGTCGTGAACGACCGCCTGCACGGCCAGACTCACCTGCTCGTACCGCGCGCTCTTCGGCCGGGGAGCAGCCGCCAGCACGCTCTTGCGCAGCGCGGGCAGATAGGGGAACTCCCGGATGAGCGCCGGGTCCTGGTAGAGGGCAGCCCGCACGGGGGGAAGCGCCCCCTCGGTGAGCACCTTGCGCTGCACCGGGGCGCTGGTGAGATACGCGATCAGGTCGCCCGCGGTCTCCGGGTGCCGGGCGCCGGTGCTGACGGCGAGATTGGACCCGCCCAGCACGCTCGTCCCCGCTCCGTGGGGTCCCGGGAGGGGTACGGCGCCGAACTTGCCCGCGACCCGCGAGCCGGGCCCCGACGCTCCCGCGTAGGCGTAGGGCCAGTTGCGCAGGAAGAGCAGCCGGCCGTCCTGGAAGGCCTGCCGGGACTCCTCCTCCTTGTAGCCGAGCGCTTCCTCGGGGATCCAGCCGTCGCGCACCCCGCGAGCGAGGAAACCGATGCCGGTACGTGCCGCGGGGGAGTCCAGCGTCACCCGGCCGTCGCCACCGAGCACTGTGCCGCCCGCCGAGTAGACCGCCTCGGTCGCGTTGACCGTGAGCCCCTCGTACGGGAGGAACTGACCCGCGTAGCCGCCGATCCCGTATCGCGGGGCGATGGTCCTGGCCTGGCGCTCCAGCTCCGCCCAGCTGCCCGGTGGGCGCTCGCCCTCGCGATCGAGGATGTCCTTGCGGTAGTAGAGCATCCCGGCGTCCGTGACGTAGGGAACCGCGTACAGCCTGCCCTCGTACGTGGCCGTGTCCACGACCGGCGGCAGGAAACTGTCCAGTGGGAAGCGCCCGCGCTCCAGCGGGGCTATCCATCCCGCTGCGGCGAACTCCGAGGTCCAGGCCACGTCGATGTTGAGGATGTCGAACCGGCCCGCACCCGAGCGCAGCTCGGTGGTCATCTGGGCGCGGGTCTCGTCGGCCGAGTCCGGCAGCTCCACGAGCGTGACCCTCTCGCCGGGGTGCCCCCGGTTCCAGCCCTCCAGCAGGGGCTCGAGATACCCGGTGAGAACACCGGCCGTAGCCAGCGTCACCGGTCCCCGGCCGCCGCCGCGCGCACCCTCCGCCGACGGCCCTCCGGCCCCGGCACCGGACGACACACAGCCCGCAATCACGACCGCCGCGACCAGGAGACCCCTACCGGCGGCACGTATCCACCGCATAGGTTCCTCCCTGTACCTCGGTCCCGGGCCTCGTCGCCCTCGTCACTCCGGACAACGGCATGTATACCCGTTAGGCATGGGCGATACTAGGGCCGGTATCGCATGCCGACCGGTATGGCGAATCGGGAAGAGCGGGACAACGGCAAGGGAGGAGAGCACGCGTGCGCCTGCCCCTCCTGGCACTTCTCTCCCGGGGCCCGGCCCATGGCTACGAGCTCAAGCAGGACCTTGAGCAACTGCTGGGCTCCGCGTACCCTCAGCCGAACGTCGGCCAGATCTACGTCACCCTCGGCCGGCTGGAGAAATCGGGCCTCATCGAGGGCGAGGACGTCGCCCAGTCGAACAGGCCCAACAAGAGGATCTACCGCCTCACCGACGCCGGGACGGAGGCGCTGCGCGCCTGGTTCGAGGAGACGGCGGACGAGCCACGGGTGCGGGACGAGTTCTTCATGAAGCTCGCCCTCGCGCCCCGGACCGGACTCGTCGACCAGATCGCCCTCATCAACAGACAGCGCCGCGAATACCTCAACACCATGCGCAATCTGTCCAAGCTGTCCGCGAGCGAGACCCGGGACAACCGCATAGCGCACCTGCTGATCGAGGGAGCCATGCTGCACCTCCAGGCCGACCTCGACTGGCTCGAGCGCTGCCAGGAGGAACTGGAAGGGCTGGAATGAGCGACACCGCGGTACCCGGCCCGGCCGCCCCCCTGCTGCGGGCTGCGGGCCTCGTCAAGACCCACCAGGGTGAGGGCGCGCCGGCCCACGCCGTACGGGGAGTGGACCTCTCCGTGGGCCACGGCGAGTTCGTGGCCGTCACCGGCCCGTCCGGCGCGGGCAAGTCGACCCTGCTGCACCTGCTCGGCGGGCTCCAGCGCCCGGACAGCGGCAGCATCTGGCTCGACGGGGAGTGCACGGACGCCTACAGCGAGGCCCGCTGGGCGCTGGAGCGCCGGCGGCGGATCGGCATCGTCTTCCAGTTCTTCAATCTGGTGTCCAACCTCACCGTGGCCGACAATGTCGAGCTGCCCGCACTGCTCGCCGGGACCAGCCCCAAGCAGGCCCGCGCCGAGCGGGAGAAGCTGCTCGCCGAGCTGGGCCTTGAGGGCAAGGCACGCAGCATGCCCGGCGAGCTCTCCGGTGGTGAGCAGCAGCGGGTGGCGCTCGCACGCGCGCTGGTGAACCACCCGCGACTGCTGCTCGCCGACGAACCCGCGGGCAGCCTGGACAGCAAGGCCACCCGAGAGGTGATGCGCCTGCTCTCCCGCTTCCACCAGCGCGGCCAGACGATCCTGCTGGTCACCCACGACGCCCGGCTGGCCAGCGCCGCCGACCGGGTCATCAGCTTCTTCGACGGACGCATAGCCGACGACGCCGAACTCGGCGGCACACCGGCCAGGGGCGGCGGACTGTCCGACGTCCTCGAACTGAAGGACTGACCGTGCGGGCCACACTGCGCTGGGCGCACGCCGATCTGCGCACACACCGGGGCGAGGCGCTGTTCATCGTCTCGGCCACCGCGGGGATCGTCGCCGCACTGCTGCTGGCCGCCGCGCTCTTCGGTTACGCCACCAACCCCTGGCAGCGGGTGTTCGCCCAGTCCCACGGGGCCCATGTGTGGATCCACACCGGGCCGGACGCCGACGCGAGCGCACTCGCCGCACTCGACGGGGTCGACGCCGTGTCAGGGCCCTACCGAACCGCGCACACCACTGTCGAGTCCCGGGGCGCACGCGCCGCCGTCGAACTGCGCGGAGCGGGCACCGAACCGCCCGCCACCGGCCGCCCCCTGCTCACCTCCGGGCGCTGGCTGACCGCCGGCAGCCCGGACGGGGCCGTCCTGGAGAGCAGCCTGGCCCGCGCCCTGGTCGTCGGGCCGGGTGACGCCCTCACCCTGCCAGGGACCGGGCAGATCCTCACCGTCGTCGGTGTCGCCGACAGCGCCGAGCCCCGCTACCGCCCCGGAGAGCGCGCCGGCACCGTCTGGGCATCCGCCGGTGCCGTACGCGCCGCAGCCGCAGGTGGCGGGGACCGCCCGGGCCAGGTCACCGGCCTGCTGCTGGCCGACCCCGACGACACCGACTACGCGGTCCAGCGTGCCGTCACCCGCCTCGGCGCCGGAGCCGTCACGGACGTGTCGAACTGGCGGCAGGCACGGGCCGAGGCCCAGGGGGACACCCGGCTGCTCGGCCAGGTGCTGGGCCTCTTCGGACTCGGAGCCCTGCTCGCCGCGGCCCTCGCCGTCTACGGCGCGATCAGCACCCGGGTACGCGGCCATCTGCGGGACATCTCCATCCTCAAGGCCATCGGATTCACCCCCGGCCAGGTGGTACGGGTCTTCCTGGTCCAGCACCTCGCCTTCGCCGCGCTCGGCGCGGTCGTCGCCACCACCCTCACCGGCCCACTCGGCAGCCGTATCCCGGGCAGGCTCGGCGAAGCCGTCGGCGTCTGGCAGGGACTGCCCGGCCACAGCCCCGCGCTGCTCGCCGTGCCCGTCGGTGCCGTGCTGTTCATCGGCGCCACGACCGCTCTCGCCGCCTGGCGTGCGGGACGGGTACCCCCGGTGCCCGGACTCGTCGGCGCGCCCGGCGCACGCGGCCGGCTCTCCGGCGCGGCACGCAGCGCCCTGGGCCTTCGGGTACCCCCGGCGCTGGTGCTCGGCTTCCACCGGGCCTTCGTACGCGGACGGCATACACCCGCCACGGTGGCCCGGCTGGCGCTGCCGCTGCTGCTGATCACGGTGGCACTCAGCGCGTGGACCACCATCGCCCGCTTCGACAGCCGGCCCCAGGAGCTCGGACTCGCCGCCGCGCTCACCGCACGCGCCGACAAGGACCTCGGCGACACCGAGGCAAAGGCCCTCATCGAGCGTGACGACCGGGTCGCCGCGGCACACCCCGGGGTCGAGGTCGCCGCCCTGGCCCCGGGCCAGACCGGCACCATCGCCCTGCGCGGCTTCGGCACCCGGCAGCAGCCCTACCCGTACTCGGTCGCCGAGGGCCGCGCCGCCACCGGACCCGACGAGGCCGTAGCGGGACAGGGACTGCTCGATCTCCTCGGTGTGCACGTCGGTGACTGGGTCAGGATGACCGTCGGCGGCCACCCCCAGGTGCTGCACATCGTCGGCCGCAGCATCGAGCCGGAGAACGCCGGCCGTACCGTCTCCACCTCGCTCGACACCCTCCGCGAGAACGATCCCGCCCTGCGGGCGACCCTCTACCAGGTGCAACTGCGGCCGGGCACGGACCCCGGCGAGGTGCGCACCGCTCTGTCCGAAGCCTCTGGTGGCCGGCTGGACATCCACGAGGTCACCAGCCCCGCCGACCGGCTGTCGGCCATGCGCGGAGTCGTGGCGGGCCTGATCGCCGTGCTGGCCCTGATCGGGCTCACCGAGGTCTCCACGGTGATCGGCGGCACCGTACGGGAAGGCGAACGCGACCTTCTCGCCCTGAAGGCGATCGGGCTGTCACCGCGCCAGATCACCGCGGTCACGGTGACCGCGGTCGGCTTCACCGCGCTTGCCGCGGTGACGGTGGGTGCCGGACTGGGTGTGCCGCTGGCCGGCTGGCTGATCGACGCGGAGGGCCGCTCCAGCGGCATCGGCGCCGGCATCGCCCATGCGCCCTCGCCCGTGCTGCTGGTGCTGCTGGCGGCCGCGGCCGTACTGGGAGCCGTCGCGCTCGCCCTGCTGCCCGCGATGCGCGCGGCCCGCCGCAGGCTGGTCGACACCCTGGCGGCGGTCGCCTAGGCCCTTTCCGGTCCGGCCGTCCGGGCAGGACCTGGGTCCTGCCCGGCGCCGGGGGACCTACGCGGGCGGACCGTGCAGCGCGTCCCTGAGCGCCGCCGTGGCCTGGTCGATCGCCGCTCCCGCGGCATGCGTGGACCGCAGCGCGTTCAGCATCACGAAGTCATGGATGATGCCCTGGTACCGCGTGGACGTCACCGGCACACCGGCCTGGCGCAGCTTGTTCGCATACGCCTCGCCCTCGTCGCGCAGTACATCCGCCTCACCGGTGATCACCAGCGCGGGAGGCAGCCCCGCCAGCTCGTCCAGTGACGCACGCAGAGGCGATGCGGTGATCTGTGCCCGTTCACGCTCGTCGGTCGTGTACTGGTCCCAGAACCACTGCATGCCGTCGCGCCGCAGGAAGTACCCCTCAGCGAACTGGTGGTACGAGGGGGTGTCGAAGTTGGCGTCGGTCACCGGGTAGAAGAGCACCTGCTGCACCAGGGTGACATCGCCGCGCTCCTTCGCCATCAGGGTCAGCGCGATGGCCATGTTCCCGCCGACGGAGTCACCCGCGACGGCCATCCGCGACGCGTCCAGGTTCTTGCTCATGCCGTCGGAGACCACCCAGCGCGCGACCGCGTAGTTCTGCTCGATCGCGATCGGGTAATGGGCCTCCGGCGAGCGGTCGTACTCGGGGAAGACCACCGCGGCGCCCACCCCGACGGCGAGCTCACGCACCAGCCGGTCGTGGGTGTGCGCGTCACCGAACACCCAGCCGGCGCCGTGGATGTACACGATCACCGGCAGGGTTCCGGTGGCATCGGCGGGTTTGACGATACGGGCACGGACCGAACCCGTGGGGCCGCTGTGGACCGTGATCCACTCCTCGTCGACCGCGGGCATGGTGACGTCGCCGGACTGCACGTCGTCCACGGCTCTGCGACCTTCGGCCGGGGGCATCTCAAAGAGGAACGGGTGGTTGCTCGTGGCCGTCGCGAACTCCGACGCCTCGGGCTCGAGCACCGGAGAGCTGGGCATGTAGGCGGTTGACATCGGCTCTTCTCTCTCGATTTCCCCCGAACGGACCACTCATTCGAGGCTAGGCCGGGCCGTCCGGGCACGCATCACGGCTCCCTCGGGCCGTCACGCGTCACTCCTCCCTCACCGCCGTCAGCACCCCGATCCGGTCGATGCGGTGCTCGGGATTCCCGTGCGCGTCACGCCAGTAGTTGCCTGCCGCGTGGTCCTCCGGCGTGGCACAGGTCGATATCGTGATCATCGCTTCCACCGGCTGTTTCCCGGGCGTCCCCGGGACGGCGGCCCGCTGCTCGGCCAGTGAGCGCCCGGAGCGGAACGAGGTCGTGCGGAGTTCGGTGATCCGGTACTCGTAGACCGTCCCGTCCCACGTCGCCGACACCGTGTCGCCGATGCCGACGGACGGCAGCTCGTGCAGCGGCCCGCCCGCGGCCAGGCGGTGCGCCGTGACGAGATAGTTCCCGACCTGGCCCGGCCCGACGCCGCCCCGCCGCCCGTAGGGGCTGGCGGCGATCCCCCGGTCCTGTATGCGGGTGCCGGGCCCGTCGTCGGTGGTGCCCTCGTAGGGGAGGACCTTCAGGTCCCTGACGCCTATCGCGGGGATGGCCAGCCGGGCCGGCTCGGTACGCAGTCGGGCCGGGTCGGGCGTCGTATGTGCCGTTGCCGTTGCCGTTGCCGTTGCCGTTGCCGTTGCCGTTGCCGTTGCCGTGGGCGTGGGCGACGGGGCGGTGGACCGGGCCGTGACCGGGGCAGCGGGGGAAGGGGAAGCGGCCGGTCGATCCGTGATGGGCCGGCCCAGGGTCGTGCAGCCGACGCTCAGGGCAGCCAGCGCGCCACAGAACGCGAGGCGCACCGCTCGGGAAACCGGCGAAGCTGGGGAAACTGGGGAAGGGGACATGGATCTCCAGAGGGTGCCCGGGTACCTGGCCACCACAACGCGCGCACTCGCTCACGTGTTCCCGCGCCGCAACCCAGCGCGCTCCGCCGTGGCCCGTGTGACGCTGGAGCCATGCCCAGGGCCAACGAAGAGATCGAAGCGCTGCTCCAGGAGTACGCCGACCTCATCGCGATCACCGGCGGGGATGCCTTCCGGGCCCGTTCCTACGAGAAGGCCGCCCGGGCCATCGGCGGCTACCACACCGATGTCGCCACACTCGATGCCAAGGGCCTGAAGGAGATCCCCAATGTCGGCAAGTCGATCGCCGACAAGGTCAGCGAGTATCTGACGACCGGGCAGATCGCCGTCGTCGAGGAGCGCAGGCAGTCCATCCCGGCCGGGGTACGCGAGCTCATGACCATCCCCATGCTGGGGCCCAAGAAGGCTCTGCTGCTCTACCAGGAGCTCGAGGTCGCCTCCGTCGACCAGCTACTCGACGCCATCCACCAGGAGCGCCTGCGGGACCTCAAGGGGTTCGGCCGGAAGACCGAGGAGAACCTCCTCCACGGCATCGCCCTGATGCAGAAGGCCGGGAGCCGGATCCTCCTGAACGCCGCGACCGAATCCGCCGAGCAGATCGTCGCCGCCCTGTCGGAGATCGAGGGCTGCGAGGGCTGTGCCTACGCCGGGTCGCTGCGCCGGATGCGCGAGACCATCGGGGACATCGACATCCTCGTCGCCGCGAAGAAGTCGGCGCCCTTCATGGAAGCCCTCGGCAGCCTCCCGTACACCGCCGAGATCATCGCGCACGGCGAGAAGAAGACCTCCATCCGCACCACCAAGGGCCTGCAGATCGATCTGCGGGTGCTTCCACCCGACGCCTGGGGCGGCGGCCTCCAGTACTTCACCGGATCCAAGGCGCACAACATCCGCACCCGCGAGATCGCCGTCCGCCTCGGCCTCAAACTCTCCGAGTACGGGCTCTTCGACGCCGAGAGCGGGAAGAAGGTCGCCTCCAGGACCGAGGAGGAGATCTACGAACGCCTCGGCCTGCCCTGGATCGCGCCCACCCTGCGCGAGGACCGGGGCGAGATCGCGGCGGGGCTGCGCGGCGAACTCCCTGATCTGGTCGTGGACAAGGACATCCGCGGGGATCTGCACACCCATACCGATCTCACCGACGGCCTCGCCTCACTGGAGGACATGATCGCCACGGCCGCCGAGCGCGGCTACTCCTACTACGCCGTAACCGACCACGCCCCTGACCTCGCCATGCAGCGGATGACCAGGGAGAAGATGCTCGCCCAGCGCGAGGAGGTCCGTGCACTCGACCGCAAGCACAAGGGGATGCGGCTGCTGCACGGCACCGAACTCAACATCGGACCGGACGGTGACGTCGACTGGCCCGACGACTTCCTCGCCGGCTTCGACATCTGCGTCGCCTCGATCCACTCGCACTTCAACCAGAGCCGGAAGGCGCTCACCCGCCGCCTGATCCGTGCCTGCGAGAACCCGTATGTCGCGATCATCGGGCATCCCACCACCCGCCGCATCGGCAAACGCCCCGGCATCGACGCCGACTTCGACGCGGTCTTCGAAGCCTGTGCCAGAACCGGTACCGCCCTGGAGATCAACGCGCACCCCGAGCGCCTCGACCTCTGCGACGAGGACATCCTGCGCGCCAAGAGGTACGGGGTGAGATTCGCGGTGAACTCGGACTCCCACTCCACCACGCATCTGCCGTACATGCGCTACGGAGTGGCCACGGCGCAGCGGGGCTGGCTGACCAAGGACGACATCATCAACACCTGGACGCTCACCAGGCTCCGCCGCTTCCTGCGCCCTGGAACCTGACGGACGACCACTCCCGGCCCGCGGTCAGCAGGGCTGCCGCCACGGGTCCAGATTCAGCCTCTTGCGCATCGACGACAGCCCGAGACGGCGCGCCTGCGCACAGAACTCGCCCGTGGACAGCGCGTATTCGACATGAAAGACCGCCTTCCCCGCCTTGATGAAGGGGGTGAGCAGCGCACACTCCTCGTACTGGGCGCACTCCTCGTTGACCGCGAAGTCGAAGTCCCGTACCAGCTCGGGGATCTGCGGCAGATCGTTCTTCAGCCCGACGGACAGCCCGCGCTCATGGGCGAGGCGGGCGAGCATCCGGTTGAACGCGAGCTGGTGCTCCGCCGTCAGCGGGAAGCCGGTGTCGTTCAGATACGCGTCCATGAGGTCCGGCTCGACCGCGGCGAAGCCCTTGTCGCGGCACATGTCGAAGCGCCGCTCCAGCAGTGGGCGCAGCACGTCGAGGCGGCGGATGTCCAGCCAGCGCTCGCCCCGCCAGCCGTTCGGCTTGCCCCGCACGGCGGCTGGGTAGTCGGCCTGGTCGGGCCGGAAGTCCTCCCAGGAACCGGCGTTGATGTAGCAGATGACCTTGCGGCCGTCCCGGTGCAGCCGGGCCACGTCGTCCGCGGTGTTCTCGAAGCCGTCGATGTCGTACACGGGCACGTCGGCCGTGGGGTCCAGCCGGTCGCTCAGCTGCCACTGCCAGGGCGTTCCGGGCGTGGGCAGCCAGCGCGGGTGGTCCGGACCGGGCCTCGGCGCCGGATCCGATGCGCATCCCGCCAGCAGGAGCAGGCAGAGGACGACGAGCAGCGCGGAGCACCGGGACCCGCGACGTGCCGGTGCACGAGCGGTCACGCGGATTCCTCGAGCAGTACGGGCGGCGGGGCGAGCCATGGGTTGGGCAGCGTATCCGCGACCGCGCACGACACCGCGGCGCCACGCTCGGTGGCCGCCTTCTCGGCCACCCGTGCAAGGGCGGGCGGAACCCCGTACACCAGATGGCAGAACCGTTCCGGCGGATGCCGGGCCGTCCAGCGGGGGAGTGTGAACGAGGACAGATACACCGTCCATGGGCCCTCGAAGGTCACCAGCAGATCCGCGATCCGCGCATAGCCCGGAGCGGGATGGACCCCGTGGTTGAGCACGACGGTCGCCGCACCGCGCTGCCGTGCCGCCCGCACCAGGCGGCGGCAGCCGGGCAGCGCGGAGCGGTCGGCCGGCACCTGGTCGAAGAAGCAGCCATCGGTGCCGTACCACTCCCGGTGCCGGTCGATGTCGCGGAGCACCGCGTCGTCGGGACGCACCCCGTAGTCCAGGTCGACATAGCCGAGGACGCGCGTCCCCGCCGCCCGCAGTGCGCGGGCGGCGGAGACGAACGCCGGGTCGGGCGAGGTGCCCGGCCCGTTCGCGGTGTTGAGCACCACGCCGTAGATCCGGTCGGCGGCCGAGGTGAGCAGCCGCCAGGCATCCGGGTCTTCGGCGGGGTGCACATAGAGCGGCACCAGGAGGCTCATGGCACCGCGTCCAGTCTCGCCTGCGCGGACACCGACTCCCAGAGCACGGCGAGCGAGTCCCCGAGCCCGTACCTGGGTGCCCAGCCCAGTGACTCGTGCGCCGCCGTGATGTCGGAGCACTGCCAGCCCACACCCGCCGAACGGGCCGATCCGGCCGTCGCCGCCTCCTCGATACGGCCCCGGAAGCCGGCCTCGGTCACCAGTCCGTGCACGAGGTCCCGGATCGGCACGGCCCGTCCGCCGCTGATGTTGAGCACCCGGGGGAGGGGCCCCGTGGTGGTGGTTGCCAGCACGACCGCCCGTGCCAGGTCCCGTACGTCGACGAAGTCGCGGTACGCCGACAGATCGCCGAACCGGACCACGGCGCCGGGGGTGTCGCCCGCCCGCATCAGCCGATCGGCGGTGCCACCGGGCAGGCTGTTCGACGGTGCCCCGGGGCCCACCGGATTGCCCACCCGCAGCACCACCGCGTCGAGTCCCGACGAGGTCACGGCCAGGGTCCCGGCGAGTTTGGTCGCCCCGTAGGGAGCCACGGGTCCGGCCGGTGCCGTCTCGGCCACCCGGACCCCGTGCTCGGCCGGACCGTACTCCGCCGCCGACCCCAGGTGCACCAGCCGGGCCGAGGGCGCCGCCTCCCGCAGAGCCGCGCACAGCACGGCCGGGCCGCGGGCGTTGACTTCCGCGAGTCTCACCGAGTCGCCGCCGACGGCTCCCGCGCAGTTGACGACCGCGTCGGGTGCGAAGTCGGCGAGTGCCTCGGCCAGCCGTCCCGCGTCGGCCGTGGCGAGGTCGACGCGGAGATCGGCGGCCGGGGAGCGGCCACCGCCGAACAGTCGCACGCCGCCCAGCGCGCGCAGCTGTCCGGCGATGTGTCCGCCCAGATACCCGGTGAAACCCAGGACGATGATGCGCATAAGACGTTCAGGCTCCCTTGAGCAACAGGGACTGGTGCGTGGTGAACTCGGCGTTGGCCCGGTCGTAGTCGTCGGGGCGGCCGATGTCCAGCCAGTAGCCGTCGAACTCGTAGGCGTGCGGCGGGTTGCCGTGCTTCAGCAGGTCGAGGACCAGCTCGTCGAAGCCCAGCGGCAGCCCCGGGGTGTATCCGTCGAGGGTGCCGAGGGAGAGCCCGTACACACCCATGGAGACCCGGTAGTCCATGCTGGGCTTCTCCCTGAAGCCCACCACCCGGTTCTCGTTCGTGGTCAGCACACCGAAGTCGATATGGACCTTGCGGGCGTAGGTGGCGATGGTCAGCGCGGCCTCGGACGCGACATGCCGGCGCAGCACGTCGGCGTAGTCGAGGTCGGTGAGGACGTCGCCGTTCATCACCAGGAAGGACTCGGGCAGCCGGTCCCGCATGGTCAGCAGTGGGCCCATGGTGCCCAGTGGGCTCTCCTCGATCGCGTAGTCGATCGTCAGTCCCCAGCGTGAACCGCTGCCGACATAGGCGCGGATGATCTGCCCGAGATGGCCGACGGCGATGGTGCAGCTGGTGAATCCGCAGGCGGCGAGCTGCCTGAGGACGATCTCCAGAATCGCGTGCTGGTCGCCGATCGGCACGAGCGGCTTGGGGAGGGCGGTGGTGTACGGACGCAGCCGGATGCCCTTGCCTCCGGCGAGAATCACTGCGTGCATGAGGAGCCCCCTGCGGGTACGGCGGTTGGATGGAACATGGTGGTGAGGGTCCAGTCCGGTCGTTCTTCGGTGGGTTTCTTGATCGGTGTTCGTCAGATGTTGTAGATGTCGGTCTTGTAGCGAGCGAGGTTGGCGGGGTCGCGGAAGAACTCGACGGTCTTCAGGAGCCCCTGCTCCAGGTCGGATTCCGGTGCCCAGCCCGTCGCCTCGCGCAGCCGGGAGGCGTCGGCGACCAGGCGCATCACCTCGGAAGCGGGGGGACGGATACGCTGCTCGTCCTCCTGTACGTCGAGGTCGGTGTCCATGACCTTGCCGATCAGCCGGACCAGGTCACCCACCGAGATCTCGCCGCCCGTACCGGCGTTGAAGGTCCGTCCCACCACTGCCTCCGCGGGAGCGGTGCCCACGGCGAGGAAGGCCCTCGCGGTGTCCTTGACGAAGGTGAAGTCCCGCGTGGGCCGCAGGTCCCCGAGGGTGATGGTCTTCGCTCCCGCCGCCACCTGGCCGATGACCGTCGGGATCACGGCGCGCATGGACTGCCGGGGACCGAAGGTGTTGAAGGGGCGCAGAGTCACCACAGGGGTCTCGAAGCTCGCGTGGTAGCTGTCCGCCAGCCGGTCCCCGCCTGCCTTCGAGGCGGCATACGGCGACTGGGTGTTGATGGGATGGTCCTCGGTGATCGGCACGGTCTGCGCGGTGCCGTAGGTCTCACTCGTGGAGGTGTGCACCAACCGCGGGATGTCCAGTGCCCGCACCGCCTCCAGCACATTGAGCGTGCCCGTGACATTGGTGTCCACATAACTGTGCGGTGCCTGGTACGAGTACGGGATCGCGATCAGCGCGGCGAGGTGGTAGACCGCGTCGGCGCCCTGGACGAGGCCACGGACGGACCCCGGGTCGCGGACATCTCCGAGGACGATCTCCACCTCGTCGAGTACCTCCGACGGCAGGGTCTCCAGCCAGCCGTAGGAGGAGAAGGAGTTGTACTGGGCCATGGCGCGCACCCGGTACCCGGCGGCCACCAGGGTTTCGGTCAGATGGGAGCCGATGAAGCCCTCGGCCCCGGTGACGGCGGCCAGAGGGGCTGGAGTCGAGGTCACGGTGAGTGGTTCCTTTCCTGGAACGTGCTGTGTGGTGCCCGGGGCTGTCCCCGGTGTTTCTGGGGGCTTTCTCGAACTTGTGTCTGCTGGTGATCGTGTATGTGCGATGCGTAGTCGCCCCGGTCCGTGCGTGACTGTCCCGGGTCGGGCGGGGAATCAGGCGTGTGCGGTGGGCCGCCCCAGTAGCCACAGCGCGCTCGCGGTGAGGAGCACCGCGGCGGCGGCGCAGCACAGCAGCAGGGCCGAGGCGTCCGGCGCTCCGGCCGTGACCGTCGCGAGCACCGCGACGGACGCCGCGCCGACGGTGATCACGGCCGGGGTCCAGGCGATACCGAACGCCTGAAGGAGCAGCGCCGTCCACAGCAGGGCCGCGACGGCGACCACCGGCCCGGGCGGCGCGCCCGTCAGCAGCGCCGCCGGTACGAGCGGCAGCAGATAGCCGCCGAGGCAGACCGCCAGCGTTCCGGCCGACCGGAGCCGGAAGCCCGGCTCGTCCGCCGCCGCCCGCAGCGCCGCGAGCGAGAGGCCCCGATAGCGGTACAGCAGCCACTCCGCGGGGCCCATGCTCAAGGTCAGCGCCACAACGGCCAGCGCACTGCGCTGTCCCACGAGCGTCACCAGCACCCCCGCGGCCAGCCCGAACAGCCCGTACGGCAGCGACGCGACAAGCTTCGGCCGGGTGCCGCCCCCGGCCCCCGCAGCGGCACGCAGCATCTCCAGGACGGAGTGCCCCGCAGCGGCGAGGGACAACAGCACCGTCAACGCCGGCAGGGCGATCCGCACCACGGCACCCGGTTCCCACCACGGCAGCACCGCGGTGCCCGCGATCAGCGGGGCCAGGGTGGCCAGCAGGATGCGCTCCCTCCCGCACACCAGCAGCACCCCGGCCGCAGCGAGATACAGCGACTGGCCCACGGCGAACAGCGCCGCAGGCCCGGGGCCCGCCACGGCCAGCGCCGCAGCCGAAGAGATCAGCGCACCGGCCGGGGCGCCGAACAGCAGCGTCCTGCCCGACTCCCGCCGCCCCACTGCCAGCCGCAGATACGCCCGGTGACTGAGCGCCTGCCCCCAGGCCCAGGACAGCAGCCCGGCCGCGATCAGCGCGTACACCCCCCGCTCCCCGTGCCACAGCCGCCCGGTCAGGACATACGCGAGACCCGGAAGGGCGAACAGCACGCCGCGCAGGGCGCACCGGACATGGTCCGGCGCCCAGGGGTCGGCGCCTCGCGGCGGCTCGGGAAAGCTGCGCGGCACCCGTCCGTAGAGATCCCAGGCCAGCGAGAACAGGCCCGGATGGCGGTACCGCTCCCTGATCTGTTCACCCGTCAGCCCCTCCGACTCGAGAAGGGCGGCCACCTCCCAGGCGTGCACGGCGGGCCCGATCTGGTCGGCCATGTCCGCCGCCAGCCGGTCCACCGGATCCTCGGGAGCCCTGGCCACACGCAGCGCGAGAGTGGTGTCGTGGCGGGCGCTCAGCCGCAGGGCCAGCGTGTCATCACGGCCGCCACCCGGCTCGAGGGACAGGGGGCCGCTCATCCGGCCACGCTCCTCAGCATCACCGTGCTGTCGAGGTCCGCGCCCCACGGATCGGCGAGCTGGAACATGCCGCGCACGGACAGCTCCAGATAGATGCCCCGGAAGGTCTCGATGGTCTGACGGAGCGTGAACTGCTCGATGACCCTCAGCCTGGCCGCTTCACCCATCGCCGTCCGGCGTGCCGGGTCGCCGAGCAGTTCCAGAGCCGCGGCCGCCATCGCGTCCGGATCGCGCGGCGGCACGACGAGTCCGGCATCGCCCACGGCCTCCCGTACCCCGCCCACATCGGTGGAGACGGTCGCCCGGCCGCACGACATGGCTTCGATGAGCGTGAAGGGGAAGCCCTCGCTGATGCTGGAGAGCATCACCACACTGCCCGCCGCATAGGCGTCCCGGATGTCGTCGACCCGGCCCTCGAAGGTGACCGCGTCGCCGTGTCCGAGCGAGGCGGCCAGCGCCTCACACCGCTCCCGGTACGCCTCGCCGCCGCGCGGGGTACCGCCGAACAGCCGCAGCGCGGCCTCCGGAATCACTTCTCGGACTTTCGTGAACGCCCGGATCAGGGTCTCCAGGTCCTTGATCGGGTCGACCCGGCCGGCCCAGCTGAGCGTCGGGCGCTGCGGTTCGGGGCCCGCGGGCGGGAAGGCCGCGGGGTCCACGCCGTTGTAGACCGTGCGGATGAGCTGTGGGTCGGCTCCGCCCTCCTCCTCCCAGAGCCGGTTGTAGCGGTTGCCGGGGGTGACCAGGGCGGCCTGCCGGTAGGTCTCCTCGGCCAGCAGCCGGAAGAAACCGAGCAGCACCGCCTTCACGGGCCAGCGGTACGGCCCCGTGCGGTAGCCGAGATAGCGCTCCCGCAGATACACCCCATGTTCCGTCAGCAGCAGTGGCACACCGTGCAGTTCCTTGGCGGCGAGCCCGGGGAGGACGGCGACGCCGCCGCTGACCGCGTGGGCGACACCGCGCTCGGGCGGCCGGGCGCTCAGCGGCCGCAGCGCGTGCTCAAGGAGACCGGTGGCGGTGACGGCGTCGTGCAGGGTGGGACGGGCCTCGCGTACCGGCAGGCCCCGCCGGTTCCACACCCCGGTCAGCACCCGCAGGGCCCGGTCGCCGCGCAGCGCGGGGCTGAGCCGGCCGTCCCGGGCGGCGTGCGCCAGCTCGTACAGCGCGGGGGCGAAGCCATCCTCGGCCGAAGGGTCGAGAAGGGCGGTCAGAAATCTCTCGTACGCGGCCATCAGCCGGCGCTCCCGGCGCCCGCGTGGCGGCGCACCCTTCGGCGCAGGACCCCACATGGGCACCGTCACGGGCTCGGACACATGCTGCGGCAGGTCCCAGGCGAGTGGCTCGCGGCCGGTGCCGGTCACCGCGATCACGTCGAAGTCGATATCGGGCATACCACTGACGAGTTGGTCGCACCAGACACTCACGCCGCCGTGACTGTGGGGATAGGTGCCTTCGGTGAGCAGGGTGACCCGCGCCGCGCCCGGGCGCGGCGCGCGGTGCTGAACGTGCATGGAATGGGCTCCACGGCAGTAAAGAACGGTGCGGAAGGCGAGCGGACCGGGTTCCGGGCACGAATGGCCCCTGGAACCCGATGTCTCGCGACGAGCCGGAGCGGCCCGGTAGGAACGGGCCGCTGGTTCAGCTGCGCTGGGTTTCGCCCTGCGTCACCGGGGTCTCGACCCCGGCGGGCACGGGTACATCCGGCGACGGCGCCGCGGCGCCGCCCGCCGCGCTGGCCGGGACTCCCGGGAGGGTGAGCGTCACACCGGCCTGGCCAGAGGCTGCCGCGACCCGGCCGGAGACGGTTCCGGCGTATGCCCGGCCGAAGCCGGTGGCTCTGCCGGGGAGCAGCTGGGTGGTGCCGCCCGGCATGGCGGCCGGCGCGGCGACGCCTTCCGGGGGCGTGATCGCCACCGTGTCCCCGATCCGGTAGCCGGTGACCTGACCCGCTGTCACCGCGTCGTTCCGGACGGCCCGGTCGCGCGGCTCCGCGCCGATGTCCTTCATCCGCAGGTCGACCAGAGGGGTGTTGTTCGCGTGGAGCGCTTCGTGGGCGTCGACCCGCGGGATGGCGTACGCCCGCTCGTGAGCGATCAGAGCGGCCTTCTCCTGGGAGCCGGCCGGGAACGGGTTGTCGTGGGGCAGCACCCGCTGGTCGATGCCTGGTGTTCCGTCGGCTGCCTGTGCGGGCGCCGACGGCATCCCGAGCGTGAGGATGGGCGCTCCTGCGGTGAGCGCGGCCGTGCGTATGGTCCGCGAAGTGGCGGTCCGCTTCATGCGGTGAAAGTCCCTCCCCCTAACCCCCCGGCACGACGACGACGCCCTCCCCCGAGCGCGGAAGTCGCCATGCCCTGTCGATCACATAGTGGTGCCTGCTGTGTGGGTTCTGTGCGCCTCGCGTGAAAGTTGACGCAAAAACGAAGGTGATCGAGTCCGCCCCGGATGTGGCGGGATCAAGCGGGCGCGGCGGGTAAACGCTTACATGTGCCAGTGGTCCAGACAACGCGATGGATCGCGGCCGGATGATTTTCAGCCAATGTGATGCGCGCGCTGCATGGGGTGCGCCCCCTGTGTCGGCCGATGGCGGCCGGCGATGCGGTGCGCCGCCGGCCGTCGCGCTGGTGCGGGTGCGTCAGAGGGGGAGGCCTGGTCACACGGGGCCGATGAGGTAAGGCAGTCGGGGAGTGTTGCGCGTCGGACTGAGCCTCGTACGGCCTGTGGCGCTGGGGTGGCTGGTGCGCAGGTGACGTGGGTGTGTGGCGTGTTCGCGATGGCGTCCTTGGCGCTTTGGCCGTTGTTGTACTCGTAGTAAAGGTACGAGTGGAAGCCGATGTCGCCGTTGCGGCCCGAGGCGCCCGCGAGCTCGTAGGTCAGGGCGACCGTCCGGTCGGCGCCCGGGGTCAGGGGGATCCCGTGGTTCACGACCGGGCCGGTGGTTCCGGTGGCGGTGCACGAGGTGCCTTCGGCCGTGCACGACACGAAGCAGTACTTCAGGTCCCTGCGCTGGGTGGTGGTCCAGGTCGACGGGACCGACCGGTGGACGAACCAGATGTCCGTGGACTGGTTGTCGGTGAGGGTCATCGCGAGCGAGCCGCCGAGCCCGGTGCCGCCACCGGCCGGTCGAGGGTGAAGTCCGGATCCGGGGGGTCGGCGGCGGCCGCCTGCGCCGTGCCGAGAGCGGCGAGGCCGAGGGAGAGGGCGGCGCAGAGCCCGGGGCGTCCCGGAAATGTGAAGGACATGAGGAGGGAGGTTAGGAGGGCGCCGCCCGCCGCGTCTGCCCGTTCGGAGTAAAGGGAAGCCCTTCCGGCGTGAAACCGGCGGGCGCCGGACCGGGACCCGCGTGTGCCGTGCCCCGCCCGCCATCCCGCATATGCGCCGACGGGACGCCTGGGCCCGCTCTGTGGAGTCCGTCGCCGAACGTGCGCGAGGCGCCACACGGAGTTCTCCGGCAATGGCCGGTTCCGGGTACATCACCCGGTCGGTCCCGAGCCGGGGTGCGCTACCCCGCCCGGCGCGGCTCAATGGAGGGCAGGGTGTGCACACCTGCGCCGTACGACCGGCAACGCCGTACGACAAAGGAGGTCCGTACGGCATGGATCCCGACTTCGATGAGGCAGTGCTCGACGCGCTCTTCACACAGCCCCCGATCGGGCTGCACGTGATGGACCGCGAGCTGCGCGTCGTGCGGTTCAACTCCGCCGCGCCGGGGGTCCGGGGCCTGGAGGCGCGCAGGCTGCTGGGCAGCACCTGGCGGGAGCTCGGGCTCATCGACGCCGAAACCGAGCAAAGGGTGCGCCGGGTGCTCGACACCGGCGAGCCGATCAAGGACCTGCGCTACCGGGGGCGGCTTCCCGGCACCGGCGACGTCAGACTGCTGTCCATCACCGCGTTCCGCATCCATGACCGCGACGGGAACCCCCTGGGCGTCGCAGCCACCACGGTGGACATCACCGAACGCGACAACGCCGAGCGGCGTCTTGACCTGCTCTACCGGGCCGGAGCGGCCATCGGCAGCACCCTCGACGTCTTCCGCACCGCACAGGAGCTCACCGACGTCGCCGCACCCGAACTGGCCGACGCGGCCGCGGTCGACGTACTGGACTCCGTCCTGCACGGCGAAGCCCCCGCCCCCGGCCCGCTGACCGAGCCCATCACCGTCCGCAGGGCGGGCATCCGCTGCGCCGGCCCCCTCGCCCAGCAGAATCCCATCAGGGTCGGCGATGTGCGGGTGATGCCGTACGGCACGCCCTTCGCCGGGGCGCTGAGCGATCTGCAACCACGGCTGATACGGGAGCTGGAGGCCGACGACACCCGTCTCGCCCGGGATCCGCGGTGGGCGGAGCTGCTGCGGGAGGCGGGCGCACACTCCCTGATGGCCGTTCCGCTCACCGCACGCGGGGTGGTGCTGGGCATGGCGGCCTTCTACCGTCTGCGCGGTTCCGACCCCTTCGACGAAGCGGACCTCGAGCTCGCGACCGACCTGGTGGCCCGGGCCGCCGTCTGCGTGGACAACGCCCGCCGCTTCACCCGTGAGCACACCCTCGCCCGTCTCACCCAGCGCACCCTGGTGCCCGCCCGGCTCCCGGCGCACACCGCCCTGGAGACCGCCTACGCGTATCTGCCGGTGGCATCCGGCGGTGCCTGGTACGACGTCCTGCCACTCTCCGGGACTCGGGTGGCGCTCGTGGCAGGCGACGTCTCGGGCCGGGGGATGCGGGCCGTGACCACCATGGGGAGGCTGCGCACGGCCGTCGGGGCCCTTGCCGCCATGGACCTCCAGCCCGACGCACTCCTCGCCCGGCTGGACGACCTGACGGTGCGGCTCGGAAGTGAGCTACAGCCACCGGGCCACGACGAACCGTTCCTGACGGCGTCATGCGTCTACGCGGTGTACGACCCCGCCACCGGGCTCTGCGCCGTGGCCCGCGCGGGCCACCCCCCGCCCGTCCTGGTGCCTCCGGACGGGCAGCTCCGGGTGATCGACTGCCCGGACGGCTCGGTGCTGGGCAGGGGCGTGGGCGAGTACACCGCGGCCACCGTCCAGCTCTCCGAAGGCAGTGTCCTCGTCCTCCAGAACCAGGGAATCCTCCCGGGGACGCCGGACCGGGAAAGCGCGGACAGCCGGCTCGCGCACTACCGCTCCGTCCTGAGCCGGCCCGACGCTCCCCTGCAGGAGCTGTGCGACAGGCTGCTGGCAGCCCTGCTCCCCGACTCCCCCCAGGACGACGCCCTGGTGCTGATGGCCCGCACGAGCGTCCTCGGCTCCGACCGCATCGGCTCCTGGAGCCTGCCCAACGAGCCGGCCAGCGCGGCCGCCGCCCGGCGCCTCGTCTCCGGGCTGCTCGGCGCATGGGGCCTCGGGGAGCTGGGTTTCAGCACCGAGCTCATCGCCACCGAGCTGGTCACCAACGCCGTCCGCTACTCCTCCGGAGCCATCGAGCTCCGGCTGATCCGGGACGCCGCCCTCATCTGCGAGGTGTCCGACACCAGCACCGCGGCGCCCCATCTGCGGCACGCCGAAGACGACGACGAGGGCGGCCGGGGGCTGGACATGGTCGCCCACATCAGCCGCCGCTGGGGAACCCGGCTGACCGGAGGCGGCAAGACCATCTGGACGGAACAGCGACTGCCCGAGCCCTCCGCGGTGCCCGGTGACCGAGAGGCGGGGCGACCGTGAGCAAGGACCATTCCGCCGCGGGCACGGCAAGCGCGCTGGTCGAGCTGAGCAAGGTCAACAAGCACTTCGGCGCATTGCACGTGCTCCGGGACATCGACCTGACCATCCAACGCGGCGAAGTGGTCGTCGTCATCGGGCCGTCCGGGTCCGGCAAGTCGACCCTGTGCCGCGCCATCAACCGCCTGGAGACCATCGACTCGGGCGAGATCGTCATCGACGGCAAACCGCTCCCGGCCGAAGGCAGGGAGCTGGCCAGGCTGCGCGCCGACGTCGGCATGGTGTTCCAGTCGTTCAACCTCTTCGCCCACAAGACCGTGCTCCAGAACGTCACGCTCGGACAGCTTAAGGTCCGCAAGAAGCAGAAGTCCGAGGCCGAGGCACGGGCCCGCTCCCTGCTGAACAGGGTCGGGGTCGCCGCCCAGGCGGACAAATACCCCGCCCAGCTCTCCGGCGGCCAGCAGCAGCGCGTCGCCATCGCCCGGGCCCTGGCCATGGACCCGAAGATCATGCTCTTCGACGAGCCCACCTCGGCACTGGACCCGGAGATGATCAACGAAGTGCTGGAGGTCATGCGGCAACTCGCCCGGGACGGCATGACCATGGTGGTCGTCACGCACGAGATGGGTTTCGCCCGTTCGGCCGCCAACCGCGTGGTGTTCATGGCCGACGGGCGGATCGTGGAGGAGACGACGCCCGACGAGTTCTTCACGAACCCGCGCAGCGACCGAGCCAGGGACTTCCTGTCGAAGATCCTTCACCACTGACTTCCAGGGACGATCACCATGAAGCTACGCAAGGCCACCATGGCAGCCGCCGCGCTCCTGCTGCCCCTGACCGGCACCGTCGCCGCCTGCGGCTCGGACGGCGGCGGTCAGGCCGGCGACGACAAGGACAAGATCACAGTGGGTATCAAGTACGACCAGCCGGGCATCGGGCTGAAGACCCCGGACGGCAAGTACACGGGCTTCGACGTCGACGTGGCCACGTACATAGCGAAGCAACTGGGCTACAAGCCCGACCAGATCGTGTGGAAGGAAGCCAAGAGCGCCGACCGCGAGACGCTGCTCCAGCGGGGCGACGTGGACTTCATCGCGGCTTCGTACTCCATCAACGACGAGCGCCGCAAGAAGGTCGATTTCGCGGGCCCGTATCTGCTGGCCCACCAGGACGTCCTCGTCCGCGCGGACGACGGCTCCATCACCAAGCCGTCCGACCTGAACAACAAGAAGCTCTGCTCCGTCACGGGTTCCACCTCGGCGCAGAACGTCAAGACCAAGATCGCCCCGCAGGCTCAGCTCCAGGAGTACGGCGGCTACTCGGAATGCCTGACCGGCCTGGAGAACAAGGCCGTCGACGCGCTGACCACCGACGACTCGATCCTCGCCGGATACGCGGCGCAGGACCAGTTCCAGGGGAAGTTCAAGCTCGGCGGGTTCAAGCTGAGCAACGAGAACTACGGCATCGGGGTCCCGAAGGGCAGCGAGCTCAAGAACAAGATCAACGCTGCCCTGGAGAAGATGGTCAAGGACGGCACCTGGGAGGCGTATGTGAAGAAGAACTTCGGCCCCGCCGGATACAGGAACGAGCCGCCGCCGAAGATCGGCGTCGTCGTGAGCTGACGGCCCGACGCGAAGCGGAAGGCGGGAGCCCGTGTTCGACTTCCTTGAGGGGTACGACCTGCTCGGGGCCTTCTGGACCACCATCCGGCTCACGGTCTACTCCGCCATCGGGGCCCTGGTGTGGGGCACCGTGCTGGCGGCGATGAGGGTCAGCCCCGTGCCCCTCATGCGCGGCGTCGGCGCCGCGTACGTCAACATCGTGCGGAACATCCCGCTGACCGTCATCATCGTCTTCACCTCCCTCGGTCTGTTCCAGACCCTTGGCGTGAACCTGGGAGCGGACACTTTCGAGGGGATCAACTTCCGGCTGGCGGTGCTCGGACTGACCGCCTACACGGCGGCGTTCGTCTGCGAGGCGCTGAGGTCCGGGATCAACACGGTGCCCGTCGGACAGGTGGAGGCCGCCCGGGCCATCGGCCTGAGCTTTCCGCAGGTGCTCAGCCTCATCGTGCTCCCGCAGGCCTTCCGCTCAGTGGTCGGACCACTGGCGAACGTGCTGATCGCCCTGACCAAGAACACCACGGTGGCCGCCGCGATCGGGGTCGCCGAGGCCGCGCTGCTGATGCGGGAGATGATCGAGAACGAAGCCCAGCTCATCCTGATCTCCGCCATCTTCGCGTTCGGGTTCATCTGCCTCACCCTCCCCATGGGGCTGCTGCTCGGCTGGGTGGCGAGGAAGGTGGCGGTGCGGCGATGACCTCCGTGCTCTACGACGCGCCCGGACCGCGCGCCCGTCGGCGCAACGCCGTGTACACGGCCGTCTTCCTCGTCGCGCTCGCCGCTCTGATCTGGTGGGTCGTGCGCAGCCTCGCGGAGAAGGGGCAGCTGGAGTGGTCCAAATGGGCGCCGTTCTTCACCGACCCGCGGGTATGGACGACGTACATCCTGCCGGGCCTGGAGTACACCCTCATCGGCGCGGCCCTCTCCATGGCCATCGCCCTGCCGCTCGGCGCGCTGTTCGGCATCGCCCGGCTGTCTCAGCACCGGTGGGTCCTCGCCGTCGCGGGAGTCTTCGTGGAGTTCTTCCGTGCCATCCCCGTGCTCGTCCTGATGCTGTTCGCCAATGCGGCGTACGCCGAGTTCACAGCCGTCAGCCCGGACGACCGTCCGTTGTACGCCGTGGTGACCGGGCTGGTGCTCTACAACGCCTCCGTGCTCGCCGAGATCGTCCGCGCGGGCATCCTGTCCCTCCCCGGTGGCCAGACGGACGCGGCCAAGGCGATCGGTATGCGCAAGGGCCAGTCGATGCGGTACGTGCTGCTGCCGCAGTCCGTGACGGCCATGCTCCCGGCGATCGTCAGCCAGCTCGTGGTCATCGTGAAGGACACGGCGCTCGGCGGAGCGGTTCTGGGCTTCTCCGAACTGCTGGCATCGGTCCGTCCGATGAGCGCCAACTACGGCGCCAACACCATCGCCAGTTTCACTGTCGTGGCCGTCGTCTTCATCGTGCTGAACTTCGCCCTGACCGCCTTCGCGGGCTGGCTGGAGCGGCGGCTCAGGCGTGGCAGGAAGTCGACCGGAGCGGTGGTCGGCGCCGACGCGGTCGCGGAGTTCGCGACACCGGGGGAGCACGTCAATCCGGGGCAGGAAAGGCCCTGAGCATCAGCGGGCCAGACCTGGGCTCCAGCACGGGCCGGCCCTGAGCATCAGAGCAGCTCGTCGTCCGTGAAACCGAGAAGCGAGGTCACCCCGTCATGGGGCGCGTTGCCGTGCAGCGGCAGCTCCGCCCAGATGATCTTTCCGCCGTGGGTGTAGCGGGTGCCCCAGCGCTGGGCGAGCTGCGCCACCAGGAACAGCCCACGGCCGCCCTCGTCGGTGGTGGCCGCGTACCGCAGATGGGGCGAGGTGTTGCTGCCGTCGGCCACCTCGACGGTCAGGCTCTGGTCGTGGAGCAGCCGCACGCGGATCGGCCCCGAGCCGTACCGGATGGCGTTGGTGAGCAGTTCGCTGAGGATCAGTTCGGTGCCGAAGGCGAGGTCCGGCAGCCCCCAGTCCTCCAGGGTGCGGCCGGCCCTCGCTCGCATCCCGGAGACCGCGCTCGGATCGGACGGCACCTCCCACTCGGTGACCCGGTCCGAGCCGAGGTGCCGGGTGCGGGCGATCAGCAGCGCCACATCGTCCTTCGCACGGGCCGGCAGCAGTGCGTCCAGCACGTCCTGGCAGGTCTCTTCCGGGGTGCGGTCGGCGTGGGCGAGCGCCTGACGCAACAGCTCGATACCGACGTCGATGTCCCGGCTGCGGTCCTCGATCAGACCGTCCGTGTAGAACACCAGCCGACTGCCCTCCTCCAGCGTCAGCTCCGCCGCCTCGAACGGCATACCTCCCAGGCCGAGCGGTGGCCCGGCAGGCAGCTCGGGGAAGTCCACCCGGCCGTCGGGGTGCACCAGAGCGGGCAGCGGGTGGCCGGCCCTGGCCATGGAGCAGGTGCGGGAGACAGGGTCGTAGACGGCGTACAGACACGTGGCGCCGGTCATCGACGGGCTGCCCTCACCACCGGGCTCGTCCTGGTCGATCCGCCCCACCAGGTCGTCCAGATGCCCGAGCAGCTCGTCCGGAGGCAGGTCCAGGGTCGAGAAGTTGTGCACCGCCGTACGCAGCCGTCCCATCGTCGCGGCGGCATGCAGCCCGTGGCCCACCACGTCACCGACCACCAGGGCCACCCTGCTGCCCGGCAGTGGAATCACGTCGAACCAGTCTCCGCCGACCCCCGACTGCGCCGGCAGATAGCGGTGCGCCACCTCGACCGCGCTCTGCTCCGGCAGCGCACGGGGCAGCAGACTGCGCTGGAGGGTCACGGCCAGGGCGTGCTCGCGCGTGTAGCGGCGAGCGTTGTCGACGGACACCGCGGCCCGCGCCACCAGCTCCTCCGCCAGCGACAGATCCTCGTCCTCGAAGGGGCCGGGCTTCTCGGAGCGCCAGAAGTTGGCCACGCCGAGGACCACGCCCCGTGCCTGGAGCGGCACGGTGATCAGTGAGTGGATGCCGTACGAGACCACGGCGTGCGTCCGGTCCGGATCCTGGGCCAGCCAGCCCGGGGCGTCCGACAGATCGGGCACGAGCTCCGCCACCCCGGTGCCGAGCCCCCTGGCCTGTGGGGTCGACGGCAGGAAGGCGATCAGCTTGCCGAGCTCGTAGAGGGGGTGGTCGTCGCGGATGCCGCTCACGGCCGTGCGGCGCATATGGGGGGTGCCCGCGCCGTTCGGCTCCTCGCCGTTCAGCACCGGGTCGGCCAGGTCGACGGTCACGAAGTCCGCGAAGCGGGGGACCGCGACATTCGCCAGCTCCCGGGCGGTACGGGTGACGTCGAGCGTCGTCCCGATGCCCACACCGGCGTCGTACAGCAGCTGCAGCCGCTTGCGGGCCAGTTCCGCCCTGCCGGTCAGGGCCTGGAGCTCGGTGGAGTCGCGGATGGTCGCGACGGTGCCCAACGGGCCGCCCGGCTCGTCGGTCGGCCGCTGGTTGACCACGAGCAGCCGGTCACCGGCCGAGTGGACCTCGTCGGTGGCGGTACGACCCGAACCGAGCAGTTCGGCGGTGGCGGGATCGAGCCCCGGCAGCCCGGCGACCGGCTGCCCCTCGGCGTCCTGGCCCAGGTCGAGGAGCCGTTTCGCCTCGTCGTTCGCGAGCACCAGGCGGCCGTCCCCGCCGACGATCACGACACCCTCGCGCACCGCGTGCAGCACGGCGTCGTGGTGCTCGTACATCCGGGTCATCTCGGCCGGCCCCAGGCCGTGCGTCTGGCGTTTGAGCCGCCGGGTGGTCAGCGCCGTACCGGCCGTGGCGAGAGCCAGCCCGGCCGCCCCGGCACCGAGGATGACCGGCAGTTGACGGTTCACCGCACCCGCCACGTTCTTGACCTTGAGCCCCGCGGACACAAGGGCCACCACCTTGCCGTCGCGCGCGGTCACCGGCACCACCGCCTGCACCTCGTGCCCCAGCGGTCCGTGGACGCTCTCGACGAGGACCTCACCCCTCAGCGAGGGCTCGATCGTCCCGACGAACCGGTGCCCGATCCGCTCCGGCAGGGGATGGGTGTAGCGGATTCCCTTGGTGTCCATCACCACGATGAAGTCGACCCCCGCGGCCTTGCGGGTTTCCTCGGTGATCGGCTGGAGCACCCGCGAGGGGTTGGGCAGTTTCAGGGTGGCCTGGAGCCCAGGGGAGTGAGCAAACGTTTCCGCCACCGCGACCGAGCGGTTCTGTGCCTCGCGGTCGGTGTCGTGCCTGGACTGGAGCACCAGGGCCAGGATCGTCCCGAGCACAAGCAGGACGACGACCGCCACCTGGAGGACGAAGACCTGCCCGGCGACGCTCATGGGGCGTTTTCTGATCAGTGGCCTGATCACGGTCTTCTTTCTAGCACCGTGGGGCCCTGCGGGGCCATACGGGGGCATTCCCGCCTCGGGGACCCTGGCCCGCCTGCGGGACGGGGACGCGTAAGGGATACCCGTCCGCGCCATAGATCACACGGTCCCCGGGGACGAGCCGCTCCACGGCGGGCGGTGGTCCCGGAAATCCCCGCCCGCCAGGGCCCTGTCGACCTCAGGGGAACCCGCCGACCACCGAGGCCACGAGGTCCGGCTGGGGTGCGGCCGCACCGCGAAACCGCCCGGTCCCGTGAGGCTCATCCGCAGGTGTACGTGAACCGGGTCGCCGCCGAACGCTCCACCGGAGAGGTGATCCGCACCTCGGCACGGGCGGCGAAGGCACCCTCGCCGTGGAAGGTCCACCGCAGCTTCAGCCGCGCCTGCCGCTGCCCGCGAGCCAGGCGTTCGGTCAGCTCCTCCGAAACGGTCCCGTCGTTGCGCACCCAGCGGTACCTCACGGTGCCAGGCCGACCGTTCGTCTCCACCAGCGCGGTGATCAGCGAGGTGCCGTCGCACCCTGGCCCACCGGCAGAGGTGCTCACCGACAGCCCGCGCACCGAGACGCCGGGCCCGTACCGATCCCAGCCGAGGTAGCAGAGCACGGCGACGAGGATCACGGCGGCGAGGGTGTAGCGGCGCAGGCCCGCGAAGCGGGAGACCGGGCGCTCCGGTGCCGCGGGCGGCAGGGCCGGGAGCGTGCCGTGCCAGACGGTGGTGGCCGTGACCCCTGGTCCGAAGCGGAGCACCGTGCCCTCGGTCCGGTCGGGGACCGTCACGTCTTCCGACCCCGGTCCGGGCTCAGGCTCCGACCCCGGTCCGGGCTCAGGCTCCGGCCGCTCGATCCAGTGGCTGGCCAGCACCGTGGCGCTGTAGTCGTCGCCCGGCTCAGCGGACGCCCCGGGCGCGCCGGACCTATCGCGTGGCTCGGTCATGTGATCACGCACCGCCTGATCAGGATCCGCTGCTCGGAGCCGCCGTTCCCGGCCGCGGGCGTGGTGCCGGCCCGGGCGATCCAGTAGCAGCCGCGTCCGCGGAAGGCGTGGTCGACGGTGAGCGAGTAGCGCGTGGCGCCTTCGCGTTGGAAGGTGTCGCTGCCGCCGTCCGGGGAACCGGCGCCCGCCTTGTCGTTGGCGGTGGCCCAGTCGAGGGTGATGGTCACCGGGTCGGTGCTGTCCGTGACGACGTCCACCGTGGCCTGTGCGGTCACCGTTCCCGTCTGCCGCAGCGAGCCGATGGACACCGACACGACCTTCACGGGATCGGGTTCCGGTGAGGTCGGAGGGTCGGAGGTCACCGGAGGGTCGGACACGGTCGGCGGATCGGTCACCGTGGCCGGGTCGGACGCCGTCGGCGGTGCGGACGTCGGCGCGTCCGTTGCGGGCGGGGACGCCGAAGGCGACACCTCCGCGGAAGCGCTCGGGCCGGCCGAAGGGCTTGCGGACCCCGACGCGCTGGGGCCGGCAGTGCCCGGGGGCGGCTGCGCACCGGCGGGCAGCGCGCTGGTGGTGGCCAGCGCCTGGGCCGTCGTACGGCCCGCTTCCTCCCCGTCCGCACGCGCCGCCAGCGCCAGCGCCAGCCCCAGCACCAGGGCGAGCGCCCCGGCCAGCAGGCCTTGACTTCCGGGCCACAGGGCGCGAAGCCCACGGCCGGGCGGCAGCGCCGTCGTCGCCAGCGAGGTGGTCCCCGAGGGCGCGGCGCCACCCGAGGGGAACAGCAGCGGCAGCAGCGCGGCGAGCGCGGCCAGTTTCCGCTGCCCCCGCTCCTCCCAGTCGGGGCCGTACGCTCCGACCGCGACCTGCTCGAGCTCGGCCACGAACGCATCGGCGTCCGACGGGCGCTCCTGCGGGGTCTTCGCCAGCCCGTGCCGGATCAGCGGCCGGAGCGCCGGTGGCACCTCCTCCTCGGGGATCGGCGCGCTGGTGTGCTGGAGCGCCAGCTCGGCGAAGTTCTGCCCGGGGTACGGCTTGCGGCCGGTCACACATTCGAAGAAGGTCGCCGTCGCCGCGTAGACATCGGCCGCGGGTGAGGCCGGCTCACCGCTCCACTGCTCGGGCGCCATGTACGCGGGCGTGCCCGCCACCCCGGGCGTGGTGCCCCGGTTCGTGGCGATGCCGAAGTCGACCAGCTTGGAGGAACCGTCCGCCGCCACCAGGACGTTTCCCGGCTTGTAGTCGCGGTGCACCACACCGGTGCGATGGGCCTCGGCGAGCCCGAGCAGTGACCCCTTCAGCACCGCCAGCGCGGCCTCCGGGCCCGTCTGCCCCTCGCGGGCCAGGAGCGTGCCCAGGGCGATGCCGTCGACCAGCTCCATGACGATGGCCGCGCCCTCCGGCGCCTCGACGTACTCGTAGAGCCGTACGACATACGGCGACTCCAGACCGCCGAGCAGTCGCGCCTCCGCCCGGAACTCCCGAACGAAGGCGGTGTCCCGCCGCAGTCGTTCGCCGAGGTATTTGACGGCGACCGGGATGCCCGTCGCGTCATGCACGGCAAGCACCACGCGACCGCTGCCGCCCGCACCGAGTTCCCTGGTCTCCGTGTATCCAGGGACCGACCACGTGTTCATCCCGCCCCCTCGCTCTCCTCACGGTAGACACATATCCGCCACACCCAGTTCCCGGCTACACCGGCGTTGTTACGGCTTCATGACTGTGCCGACCGGCCCTGCGGGCGGCCCGTCGCGGACTTAGGCTGGGGAGCGGCCGAACGGCGGGGGTCCGCGGAGGAGTGGCATGTCGCGCAACCACCACTTCCACGTCGACCGGGGGAGTCACTCGATCACCGTGAACGTGGGTCCTGGCAGGACCGGAGGCATCGAGCTCCTGGTGGACGGCAAGGTGATCGCGTACCGCCGCGAGCACGGGACGGGGACGACGGTGCTGACGGGCGAACTCCCCGAGGACCCCGCCCGCAGCTTCCGGGTCCGGGTGCACCAGCCGCATCTGGTGCGGGTGAAGCCGGGCTGCACGCTGGAGCTGGACGGTGTCGAGTTCCCCATGCCGGAGCGGTACACCGCGTTCTGAGTTCTTCGGGGCCCGGTCTCCCCGCCGGGTGACCTCGCGCCACCGCCTTCCGCTGAGGGCCCCAGCCTCGGCTCGCTCGCCCCTGTGCCGATCGGTCCCCTTTGACGCCCGCTTTCGAGTGACCCCCGCGGCTGCGTGCCGCTGATCGGGCTGCTGGGTGTCCGACGATCGCAGGCGGTCGGCCCACGCCGGCCACAGTGCCGTGACCGGTGGAAGGCCGCCATGCACATCCTGCTCGTCGCCAGCGCCTACAACAGCCTCACCCAGCGGCTCCACGCCGAACTGCGGGACCGCGGTCACCGGGTCGCCGTGGAGACGGCCGGGAGCGGTGACGGGGTGCGCGACGCGGTGCTCGCGCACGATCCCGAGCTGGTCGTGGCGCCGATGCTGAAGACCGCCATCCCCCGTGACGTGTGGTCGGTCCGCACCTGTCTGATCGTGCACCCCGGGCCTCCCGGCGACCGGGGCCCGTCGTCACTCGACTGGGCCATCCACGAGCGTGCCACCAGGTGGGGCGTCACCGTGTTGCAGGCGGACGAGGAGATGGACGCCGGCGACATCTGGGCCACGGCGGACTTCGCCGTGCCTGCCGCGCCGCCCGCGGCCAAGAGCGATCTGTACCGGGGAGAGGTCGCCGACGCCGCCCTCACGGCCGTGCTGCTGGCCGTGGAGCGTTTCGCGGCGGGCGGCCATACGCCGGTGCCGCAGACCACCCTGCGGGAAGCGGTGCGCGTCCGGCCGTACTTCCGTCAGGAACTGCGCGGCATCTCCTGGGCGAACGACACCACCGGGACCGTGGTGCGCACGCTGCGCGCCGCCGCCTCCCAGCCGGGTGTGCGGGACGAACTACTCGGTGCCGAATGGTTCCTGCACGGCGGACATCCCGAGTACGGGCTGCGCGGCCGTCCCGGGGAACTGCTGGCGACCCGGGCCGGTGCGATCTGCCGGGCCACCGCTGACGGAGCCGTGTGGATCCCCGAGTTGCGCCCGCGCCAGGGTCCTGGCATGCCCACCGGTCTCAAACTGCCCGCCACCCGGGCCCTGGCCCTCGCGGGAACGCTGCCGCGGCTCCCGGAGCACCCCGCACCGCTCCTGGCGGCCGACGGTGGGCCGCACCGGACCTGGAGCGACATCCACTACCGCGAAGAGGGCCCGGTCGGGTTTCTGTCGTTCTCGTTCCCCGGCGGGGCGATGAGCACGGACCACTGCCGGCGACTGCTCGATGCCTACCGGACGGCCTGCTCCCGGCCCACCAGCGTGCTGGTGCTGGGCGGCGCCAGGGACTTCTTCTCGAACGGCATCCACCTCCATGTCATCGAGGCTTCCGACGACCCCGCCGCGGAGTCCTGGGCGAACATCAACGCCATGGACGACCTGGTGGAGGCCGTTCTGACCACGAACGACCGGCTGGTGGTCGCCGCGCTCGGCGGCAACGCGGCCGCGGGCGGGGTGATGCTGGCACTGGCCGCCGACGAGGTCTGGTGCCGTTCGGGGGCGGTGCTCAACCCGCACTACCGGCTGATGGGTCTGTACGGCTCCGAGTACTGGACCTACTCGCTCCCGCGCAGGGTCGGCGCCGAGACGGCCGAACGCCTCACCCGGCAGGCCCAGCCGATCTCGGCTGCTTCCGCGTTGCGGATCGGCCTGGTGGACCGGGTCATCGATTGCGGTCCGGAGCAATTCGGAGCCGAGGCGCGCGGCCTGGCGGCGCGGCTGGCGCCGTTCCCGGCGACGCAGTCGAGGATCGCCGCCAAGAAGGCGCAGGGCGAACTGCGGGAGGCGGCCCGGCCGCTCGCCGCCTACCGGGAAGAGGAACTCGCCCGCATGCTGCGCACCTTTCGCGACCCGCACGCCCCGTACCACGCGCTGCGCCGGGCGTTCACCCGGAAGGAGCAACCGTCCGGTACTTCTCCGGGACCCCGTGCGGTGGCAGGGGAACCGGCCGCCTGTTAGCAAAGACAAAGGCCCAAAAGCGGGTCTTCATCGCATAACTCTCCGGGAGACGTCCTCATGGATGCAGCAACGCCGACCACGGCCGACGCCGCGGACCAGTCCGGCGCGGCGGTGGGCACGGACGAGAAGCCGATCCACATTCTCTGGATCAACGCGGGACTGAGTTGCGACGGGGACTCGGTCGCGCTGACCGCCGCCATGCAGCCCAGCATCGAGGAGATCGTGCTCGGCGCGCTGCCGGGACTGCCGAAGATCCAGGTCCACTGGCCGCTGATCGACTTCGAGTGCGGCCCGGTCGGGGGCGCGGACACGTTCATCGAATGGTTCTTCAAGGGGGAGCGCGGCGAGATCGACCCGTTCGTGCTCGTCGTCGAGGGATCCGTACCGAACGAGTCGATCAAGCGTGAGGGCTACTGGTGCGGTTTCGGTGACGACCCCGCGACGGGCCAGCCCATCACCACCAGCGAGTGGATCGACCGTCTGGCACCCAAGGCACTCGCCGTCGTCGCGATCGGCACCTGCGCCACCTACGGCGGTATCCACGCGATGGCGGGCAACCCGACCGGCGCCATGGGTGTGCCCGACTACCTGGGCTGGGACTGGACGTCCAAGGCGGGCATCCCGATCGTGTGCGTGCCCGGCTGCCCGATCCAGCCCGACAACTTCGCGGAGACCCTGACCTATCTGCTCTACCAGGCCGCCGGGTCCGCGCCCATGATCCCGCTGGACGACAAGCTCCGCCCGACCTGGCTGTTCGGCGCCACCGTGCACGAGGGCTGCGATCGTGCCGGCTACTACGAGCAGGGCCAGTTCGCCGACGCGTATGACTCGCCCAAGTGCCTGGTCAAGCTGGGCTGCTGGGGCCCCGTCGTCAAGTGCAACGTGCCCAAGCGCGGCTGGATGAACGGCATCGGCGGCTGCCCGAACGTGGGCGGCATCTGCATCGCCTGCACCATGCCCGGGTTCCCGGACAAGTTCATGCCGTTCATGGACGAGCCTCCCGGCGCGCGGGTCTCCACCACCTCCAGCGGTGCCTACGGCGCCGTGATCCGCAGGCTCCGGAACATCACGGCCAGGACCGTGGACAAGGAGCCGAAGTGGCGGCACACCGGAGACAAGATCACGACGGGCTACCGGCCGCCGTGGTGACACGGCCCCACCGCCGTGCGGCCACCACCGCAGAGCACACCGATCACCCCACCACCTGCTTGAAGACCTGCTCGAAGAGCGAGGAAGGGCATCGCACACACGATGGCAACGAAGACGCGACCCGGCGACGGCCTGGTCGAGATGTCCTGGGATCCGATCACCCGGATCGTGGGCAGCCTCGGCATTCACACCAAGATCGACTTCAAGCAGAAGCGGGTTGCCGAGTGCTACAGCACCTCGTCGGTCTTCCGCGGCTACAGCGTCTTCATGCGGGGCAAGGACCCCCGCGACGCCCACTTCATCACCAGCCGTATCTGCGGCATCTGCGGTGACAACCACGCCACGTGCTCGGTCTACGCCCAGAACATGGCCTACGGCGTGAAGCCGCCGCACCTCGGCGAATACGTCATCAACCTCGGCGAGTCGGCCGAGTACATGTTCGACCACAATATCTTCCAGGAGAACCTGGTCGGGGTCGACTACTGCGAGAAGATGGTCCGCGAGACCAACCCCGGCGTCATGGAGCAGGCGGACCGCACCGAGGCACCGCACGCCGCCGAGCACGGCTATCGCACCATCGGCGACATCATGCGCTCCCTCAACCCCCTCGAGGGGGAGTTCTACCGCGAGGCGCTCCAGGTGAGCCGCTACACCCGGGAGATGTTCTGCCTGATGGAGGGCCGCCATGTGCACCCCTCCACGCTCTACCCGGGCGGCGTCGGCACGGTCGCATCCGTCCAGCTCTTCACGGACTACATGAGCCGCCTCATGCGCTACGTGGAGTTCATGAAGCGGGTCGTCCCGCTGCACGACGACCTCTTCGACTTCTTCTACGAGGCCATGCCCGGCTACGAGGAGGTCGGCCGCCGCCGCGTGCTCCTCGGCTGCTGGGGCGCGCTCAACGACCCCGAGTACTGCGACTTCACCTACGCCAACATGACCGACTGGGGACGGAAGATGTTCGTCACCCCGGGCATCGTCGTGGACGGCAAGCTGGTCACCAACGACCTCACCCAGATCAACCTCGGCATCCGCATCCTGCTCGGCAGCTCGTACTACGAGGACTGGGAGGGCCAGGAGCAGTTCGTCACCCACGACCCGCTCGGCAACCCGGTCGACCCGCGCCACCCGTGGAACCAGCACACCATCCCCGCCCCGCAGAAGCGGAACTTCGACGACAAGTACAGCTGGGTGATGTCCCCGCGCTGGTTCGACGGCAAGGACCACCTCGCGCTGGACACCGGCGGCGGCCCCATCGCCCGCCTCTGGTCCACAGCCCTGTCAGGACTCGTCGACATCGGCTACGTCAAGGCCACCGGACACAGCGTCATCATCAACCTGCCGCGCACGCTCACCAAGCCGGAGACCACCTTCGAGTGGAAGATCCCGCAGTGGAGCAACGCGCTGGAGCGCAACCGCGCCCGCACCTACTTCCAGGCCTACGCGGCGGCCGTCGCGCTGCACTGCGCGGAGAAGGGCCTCGAGGAGGTGCGCGCCGGACGCACCCAGACCTGGGAGAAGTTCGAAGTCCCGGACGAGTCCATCGGCTGCGGATTCACCGAGGCGGTCCGCGGGGTGCTCTCCCACCACATGGTCATCAGGGACGGCAAGATCGCCAACTACCACCCCTACCCGCCGACCCCGTGGAACGCCAGCGTCCGCGACAGCTACGGCACCCCGGGCCCGTACGAGGACGCCGTTCAGAACACGCCCATCTTCGAGGAGAACTCCCCGGAGAACTTCAAGGGCATCGACATCATGCGGGCCGTGCGCAGCTTCGACCCCTGTCTGCCCTGCGGGGTGCACATGTACGTGGGCGGTGGCAAGACCGTGAAGTCGCTGCACGTCCCCACCGGACTGAGCGGCCTCGCCGGATGAGCCCGGTCACCGCGGAAGAGGCGGGCCGGCGGGTCGAGGAGATCCTCGACCGGCTCGCCTCATCGGGCGACGAACGCGCCTGCGCGGCCGTCGAGGAACTCGTCCGGGTCCTCGTGGACTTCTACGGAGCCGGACTCGCGCGGACCGTCGAACTGCTGGGCCACCGCCCGGCCGGCCAGGGATCCGGCGCCGCGCCCCTCGCCGAACTGCTCGACGACGAACTGGTCGCCGGGCTGCTCGTCCTGCACGACCTGCATCCCGATGACGTCCCCACCCGGATCGCCCGCGCCCTGCACCATGTCCGGCACTCCGTCGAATCCGCCGGGTTCGACGAGACGACGGGAGTGCTGCGGCTGCGTGTCACCGGCTCGACGGGCTGCGGTTGCCCCAGCACCCAGGAGGTCGCCCGACAGGCCGCCGTGGAGGCCCTCGCCTGCTTCGCACCCGAGGTCACGGCCGTCGAACTGGAATCGTCCGCAGGGGCCCGTGAACCGGCACTCCTCCAGATCGGCACAGGCCCGCCCGAGACCCTGAGCGCCCCTGGGGCGAGCCGGTCGAACCGGTCGTCGGTCACGGCACGGTGAGCGCGTCCTTCCCCGGCCCGGGGCCGCTGCGGTCCGCCCCGGGCCCCCGGCAGGTGACCTCCGGCCCCGCGCCCACAGGGCTGCGCCGCTTCACCACCCCGCGCCCACCGCGCGAGGAGCAGTGCGAGCTCTGCGGTGTGCCGCTGGCCGGCGAACGCCACCGCCATCTCGTCGACACCGAGAAACGCGCCCTTGCCTGCGCCTGCGGACCATGTGCCCAACTGCTCGCACACGAGGGCTCATCCAGCGGCCGCTTCCGCGCGGTCCCCGGCCGTTTCCTGAGCGACCCCAGGCACCGGATCGACGACACCGCCTGGGAACTGCTGAGGATCCCCGTCGGCGTCGCCTTCTTCTTCCGCAACGCCGCCCTCGACCGGCTCGTCGCGCTCTACCCGAGCCCGGCCGGAGCGACCGAGAGCGAACTCGAGCCCGTCGCCTGGCAGACGGCACTCGCCGGAACCCGGCTCGCCGCTCTGCTCGAGCCCGATGTGGAGGCACTGCTGCTGCGCCGCGCGGAGGGCCGCACCGAGTGCTACCTGGTGCCGATCGACCTCTGCTACGAGCTGGTGGGCCGGATGCGGCTGCGCTGGCAGGGCTTCGACGGCGGGGCCGAGGCCAGAGCCGAGCTCGACGCCTTCTTCGCCCACGTACGGCAGCAGGCCAGAGCCTTGCAGGGGAGCCGTCCATGACACAGCCCGCGACCACCTCCCAGCAAGCGACGTCCCAGCCGGCCGAGTTCACCTTCAGCTGCACGGGCGTACGCGCCGACGCCTACGCGGCCGGGCCCACCCTCGTCTTCCGGCTGCGCATCACGACCTCACCCGGCACACGGGTGCACGCCATGGCCCTGCGCTGCCAGCTGCGGATCGAACCCGCCAGGCGCGGCTACGACGCCGACGAGGCGAGCGGGCTCACCGATCTCTTCGGCGAGCGCTCCCGCTGGGGGACCACTCTCCATCCAGTGCAGTTCGCCCAGGTCACCGTGATGGTTCCCGGCTTCACCGGAGAGACCGAGACCGACCTCGTGGTGCCCTGCACCTATGACATGGACATTGCCGCGACCCGCTACGTCGGGGCGCTGAACCAGGGCGAGGTACCCCTGCTCCTGCTGTTCTCCGGCACCGCCTTCACCGGAGCCGCCGGGTTCCGGGTGGAGCCGGTGCCCTGGGACCGGGAGGCCGTGTACCGGATGCCGGTGCAGACCTGGCGCGAGATGATCGAACAGCACTTCCCCGGCTGCGGCTGGATCCGGCTCCCCCGCGCCACCATGGACGCCCTGCTGGCCTACCGCTCCCGACAGGCGCTGCCCTCGTGGGAGGCGACCGTGGAGGCGCTCCTCCACGACACAGCGGAGACAGCGGAGACGGCGCGGACAGCGCGGGAGCCGCGGGTGCCCGGCCGGCCCGACGAGAGGACGGCACCATGACGGCAGCAGCGGATCCCGCCGCCACCTACCCCGCCTTCTCCCCGGCGACCGAGGCACGGCTCGCCACCGCACGGCAGGTGGCCGACGCCGTGCTCTTCGAGGGCTATGTGCTCTATCCGTACCGGGCGTCGGCGGCCAAGAACCGGCTGCGCTGGCAGTTCGGCGTGCTGGTGCCGCCCGCCTGGAGCGCCGCCGGCGAGGAGCACGAGTTCCAGCACACCGAGTGCCTCATGGAGCCGAAACAGGGCGCCGTGCTCGCGGTCGAGGTGCGCTTCCTGCACACCCAGCGGCGCACGGTCCAGCAGTCGACCGCGGACGGCGGCTTCGAGACCGTCCGGGAACTGCACCTCGACGACCGGGTCCTGGTCCCCTGGGACGAGGGAGTGGAGGAGCGCGTCGAACTGGCCGTGCCCGTCGCCGCGCTGGCCGGGGACGGCGTGTCGTTCCCCTTCACCAAGCCCGCACGCGAGGACACCGAGCCTGTCCACGACGGCTTCGGACGGACGGTGGGGCGGCTGCTGCGCCGTCGCGAGGAGATCAGCGGCGTGGTACGGCTCTCCACCGCCGAACTCGAGGGCCCCTACCGGACCGTGCGGCTCACCGCCGTCGTCGAGAACACCAGCCCCTGGATGCCGGGCCCGGATGGCGGACGTGACGCGGCGCTGCCGTACTCGCTGGTCGCCAGCCATCTGCTGCTGTGTCTGGACGCGGGCGCGTTCCTGTCGATGACCGACCCGCCCGAGTGGGCCCGTGGCGCGGTCGCGGCCTGCCGCAATCTGCACACCTGGCCGGTGCTGGCGGGCGAGGCGGGCCGCACCGATCTGCTGCTGTCGTCACCGATCATCCTGGAGGACCATCCGGCCATCGCACCGGAGAGTCCGGGCGCGCTCTACGACTCCACCGAGATCGACGAGATCCTCGCGCTGCGCACCGCCGCTCTCACCGACGAGGAGAAGCGTGAAGCACGCGGGACGGACGCGCGGGCCGCGGCCGTGATCGAGCTGGCCGACACCATGCCTCCCGAAGTGCTCGAGCGGCTGCACGGAGCGGTGCGCGGACTGCGCGAGGTCACCGGCGAGGCGCCGGTGCTCGACGGGGTCGCTGACTTCACCGGCCTCCCCGAGGCCGGTGTGATGCGGCCCGACACCCCCTGGTGGGATCCGGGCGGTGACACGAGCGTCGACCCGGCGCGCGACCATGTCCTGATCGGCGGCCGGCCGGTCAGCGCAGGCAGCAGGGTGGTGCTCCGCCCGGGCCTGCGACACACGGACGCCCAGGACCTCTTCCTCCAGGGCCGCTCCGCGCAGGTGGAGGCCGTACTGCACGACGTCGACGGGGGAGTGCACCTGGCGGTGACCGTTGACGGCGACCCGGGCGCCGACATCCGTCGTGAGCAGGGTCGCTTCCTCTACTTCCAGCCCGACGAGGTCGAACCCCTGGAGGGCGCGTGAACGCCTCCGCGCACGGCGGCGCCAAGACCCTCGTCGCGGGCGTCGGCAACATCTTCCTCGGCGACGACGGCTTCGGCGTGGAGGCCGTACGCGCGCTGACCGCGCGGCCGCTGCCCGGCCATGTCGAGGTGGCCGACATCGGCATTCGCGGGGTCCACCTCGCGTACCGGCTGCTCGACGGCTACGACACGCTCGTCCTCGTCGACGCCACCGCGCGCGGCGGAGAGCCCGGGACGCTGTACCTGATCGAGCCCGGCGCACCGGGGGAGACCGCGGCGGCCGGCACCGCACTCGACGGGCACGGGATGTCCCCTGATGCCGTACTGGCCCTGCTGGACACCCTGTGCGCCGGTACGGACGGCACCCCGCCGCGGCAGATCTTCGTCGTGGGCTGCGAACCCGCCTGCCTGGACGAGGGCATCGGACTCAGCCCGCCGGTGGCCGCCGCCGTGCCGGAAGCCGTACGGATGGTCATGGACCTGGTCGGGCAGCGCGACGCCCTGACATCCGGCACCAAGCCCTGACACGAGGAGAACACCATGAGCAAGAAGAGCACCTTCATCGGCGGCGCCGCCGCGGCGTCCGCACTCGCGGCCCTCGTCTCCATCTTCCCCGACCTCAGGCGCTATCTGAGGATCCGCAAGATGTGACTTCGCGTCATGGTGGGTCCCGCACGCCAGAGCTGCACCGAATGGCGGACGCAGCGGCGTGGCGGCGGCGTGCCGGTCGGCCGGGCGCCCCGCCCCGCCCTGTAATGAGGCCGGACCAGGTGACCGCGCCGCAGGACGGAGACCCATGCACGAGATGTCCCTCGCGCTGGCCGTCGTCGACCAGGTGGAAGAGGCGGCGCGCTCCCATGGCGCCACCGCGGTCAGCATCGTACGGCTGCAGGTCGGGGAGCTGGCCGGAGTGGTTCCCGACGCCCTCGGCTTCTGCTTCGAACTGGCCTGCGCCGGAACCGTCCTGGAGGGCGCCGAGCTGGTCGCGGAATCCGTACCCGGCCGGGCCCACTGCGCCGGATGCGCCGACGACTGGGCGGTGGGCATGCCCCCGCAGCTGTGCTGTCCCGTGTGCGGCCAGGCGACCACCGAGCTGATCGCGGGCCGTGAGCTCCGTATCACCGGTGTGGAGTGGGCCGGAGAACCGGCGCCGAGCCGCACCGGCGCACCGATCCCGCCGATGATCCCTGAGGAGAGCTGATCATGTGCCGTGCCGTGGATCTGCACCAGGCGGTGCTCGCCAAGAACGATGCGACGGCGCAGACCCTGCGCGCGGGCTTCGCCGCCCAGGGCACCACGGTGGTGAATCTGCTGTCCAGCCCCGGCAGCGGTAAGACCGCCCTGCTCGAGGGGGAACTGCTGCTGGCCCGCGAACGCGGGCTGCGGGTCGCCGCGCTCACCGCCGATCTGGCGACCGAGAACGACGCCGAGCGCCTGGCCAGGTCCGGTGCCCCCGTCAAGCAGGTGCTGACCGACGGGCTGTGCCATCTGGAGGCCGGGATGCTGGCCGGTCATCTGCATGCCTGGCTGCCCGAGCACACCCGGCTGCTGTTCGTGGAGAACGTGGGGAACCTGGTCTGCCCGGCCTCGTACGATCTCGGCGAGTCGCTCCGTGTGGTGCTCGCCTCGGTGACCGAGGGCGAGGACAAGCCGCTGAAGTACCCCACGGCCTTCGGACTCGCCCAGCTGGTGATCGTGACCAAGACCGATATCGCCGAGGCCGTGGGTTTCGACGAGGGGGCCTTCCGCGCCCATGTCCAGCAGGTCAACCCGGGTGTGGACGTGCTCCTCACCTCCGCTCGTACGGGACAGGGCGCCGGCGTCCTGCTCGACCGGGCCCTGGCGGCGGCGGAGGGAACCCCGGTCCACTCCCCTGTCATGGCGCGGGCACGGTCGTGAGCACTCCGCAGCAGGAGGCAGGCGCCCCGGCAGTCATGGCCGCCACGCCATCCGTGCAGCGGCGCAGAGTCACCGTCAGGGGCGTGGTGCAGGGCGTGGGCTTCCGGCCGTACGTGTACACCCTCGCCACCGGCCTCGAGCTGGCCGGGCATGTCACCAACACCGGTGACGGGGTGGTCGCCGAAGTCGAGGGCGCACCGCTCGCCGTGGCCAGCTTCTGCACCCGTATCGGCGTGGACACCCCGCCGCTCGCGCTCGTGGAGTCGGTGCACGACGAGGAGCTCCCGGCGACGGGCGCCAGCGGGTTCGCCATCGTCGCCTCACACAAGGACGGTCCCATCCGCACTCTGGTATCCCCGGACACGGCCACCTGCGACGACTGCCTGGCCGAGCTCGCCGACCCGGACGACCGCCGCCATCGGCATCCGTTCATCACCTGCACACACTGCGGGCCGCGCTTCACCATCGTCACGGGACTGCCCTACGACCGGGCGCACACGACCATGGCCGACTTCCGGATGTGCGAGGAATGCGCCCAGGAGTACGAGGACCCCGGGGACCGCCGCTTCCACGCCCAGCCCGTCGCCTGCCACGCCTGCGGGCCCCGGCTGCGGCTGATCCTGGCACCGGCCGCCCCGGGCCTGCGGCATGAGCTGGTGGAGTCCCTCGACCCCAACGACCGCAGTCTGATCGGCCCCGTCGCCGCCGATCCGATCGACCACGCACGCCGGCTCCTCGCCGAGGGCGCGATCCTCGCGGTCAAGGGACTGGGCGGCTACCACCTCGCCTGCGATGCCACGAACCACTCGGCGGTCGCCCTGCTGCGCCGCCGCAAGGCGCGGGGCGACAAGCCGTTCGCCCTGATGGCCAGGGACCCCGCCACCGTGGAGCACCTCGTCCATCTCGGGACCGCCGAACGGGAGCTGCTCACCGGCAACATCCGCCCGATCGTGCTGCTGCGCCGCCGCGCCGAACCCTTGTCACGGCCCGGCGCCCCCCGGCCGGCGGCCGCGGTGGCCCCCGGCAGCCCGGACCTCGGCGTGATGCTTCCGTACACACCGGTGCACCATCTGCTGCTCGGCATCGGCGACCCGTCCCGCCCCCAGGCCCCGGCGGGCCCCGAACTGCTCGTGATGACCAGCGGCAACTTCGTGGGAGAGCCGATCGTCACCGACGACACCGAGGCACTGGACCGGCTGGCCCACCTGGCCGACGCTTGGCTGTTGCACGACCGCCCCATCCATGTGCCCTGCGACGACTCGGTGGTACGCGTCTGCGACGGCGAACCCCTGATCGTGCGCCGCTCACGCGGCTATGCGCCGCTGCCGATGACCCTGCCGGTACCCGTGGGGTCCGCGCTCGCCGTCGGCGGCGACCTCAAGAACACCCTCTGCCTCGGCAGTGGCCGCAAGGCCTGGCTCTCCGCGCACATCGGCGACATGGACGACCTCGCCACCCAGCACGCCTTCGAGTGCGCCGAGGAGCAGCTCGAACAGATCACCGGAGTGCGGCCCGCGCTGCTGGCCGCCGACCGGCATCCCGGATACCGCTCCGCCCAGTGGGCCCAGCGTCACGCGGACGACCGCCCGCTGGTGCGCGTCCAGCACCACCACGCCCATGTCGCGTCCGCGATGGCCGAGCACGGACTGGACGGCGGCGAGCCGGTGATCGGTGTCGCCTTCGACGGCACCGGCTACGGCGACGACGGCGCCGTGTGGGGAGGCGAGTTCCTGCTGGCCGACTACAACGGCTTCACCCGCTACGCCCACCTCTCCTACGCACCGCTCCCCGGCGGCGACGCCGCCGTCCATCGGCCCTACCGCATGGCACTGGCGCATCTGTGGGCGGCGCGCATCGAGTGGACCGCCGACCTGCCCTGCGTCCAGGCCTGTCCGGAGCGTGAACTGTCACTGCTTGAACGGCAGTTGGAACGCGGGCTCAACTGCGTGCCCACCTCCAGCATGGGGCGGCTGTTCGACGCCGTGTCCTCGCTCGCAGGCGTGTGCCACCTCGTCGGCTACGAGGCGCAGGCCGCCGTCGAACTCGAAGCCGCCGCGGTAGGCGCGGCCGGTGTGTGCCCGGAGGCCGGGACCGATGCCGATGCCGATGCCGATGCCTACGCCTTCGCACTGCGCCCGTCGCAGCCGGACGGCAAGGACCCGCTGACGGCCGATCCCGCTCCCGTACTCGCCGCCGTGGCCCGCGACCTCCGCACCGGCACCCCCGTCACCGTGATCGCCGCCCGCTTCCACACGGCCGTCGCACGGCTCGTGCGCACGGTCTGCGCATCGGCGCGCGAGCGGCACGGACTGACCACGGTGGCCCTGACCGGGGGAGTGTTCGCCAACGCGATGCTCTCCTCCGCCTGCGCCCGGGGACTGCGCGAAGACGGTTTCACCGTGCTGCGCCACCACCGGATCCCCCCCAACGACGGGGGACTGGCCCTCGGTCAGCTCGTGGTGGCCGCCCGCAGCACGGCCGGGGCCGCTGGGTGACGCGGTCACTACAGAAAGGGAGACGCGTATGTGTTTGGCGGTACCCGGAAAGGTCCTGGACATCGAGGACCGGGACGGCACCCGGATGGCCACTGTCGACTTCGGCGGCGTGGTGAAGGAGGTGTGCCTGGAGTATCTGCCGGACCTGCAAGTCGGTGAATACGCCATCGTCCACGTGGGGTTCGCCCTGCAACGGCTGGACGAGGAGTCGGCCCGCCAGACCCTGGAGCTGTTCGAGAACCTCGGCATGCTCCAGGAGGAGTTCGGCGACCCCTGGGAGCAGGCCGCGGCCGAGGCGCACGGCACCGACTCCCTCGACGGCCACGCGGACGGCGCGGCACGGGAGGCGCAGCGGTGAAGTACATCGACGAGTTCCAGGACCCCGAACTCGCCGGGCGGCTGCTCGACGAGATCCGCGCCACCGTGACCCGCCCCTGGGCGCTCATGGAGGTCTGCGGCGGCCAGACCCACACCATCATCCGGCATGGCATCGATCAACTTCTCCCGGACGAGGTGGAGTTGATCCATGGGCCCGGCTGCCCGGTGTGTGTGACCCCGCTCGAGGTCATCGACAAGGCCCTGGAGATCGCCTCCCGCCCCGGGGTGATCTTCTGCTCGTTCGGCGACATGCTGCGCGTCCCCGGTACCGGCCGGGACCTCTTCCAGGTGCGCGGCGAGGGCGGTGACGTACGCGTCGTCTACTCGCCGCTCGACGCCCTGCGGATCGCCCAGCAGAACCCGGACCGCCAGGTCGTCTTCTTCGGCATCGGATTCGAGACCACCGCCCCGCCCAACGCCATGACGGTGTACCAGGCGCGCAGGCTCGGCATCCGCAACTTCAGCCTGCTGGTGTCCCATGTGCGGGTGCCCCCCGCGATCGAGGCGATCATGCAGTCACCGGACTGCCGGGTGCAGGCTTTCCTCGCCGCGGGGCATGTGTGCAGCGTGATGGGTATCGGGGAGTATCCGGAGCTCGCCGAACGCTACCGGGTCCCGATCGTCGTGACCGGCTTCGAGCCCCTGGACATCCTCGAAGGAGTACGCCGCACCGTCCGGCAGCTGGAACGCGGCGAGCACACCGTCGACAACGCCTATCCGCGCGCCGTGAGGCCCGAGGGCAACCCGTCGGCACAGGTGATGCTCGACGATGTCTTCGAGGTCACCGACCGTGCGTGGCGCGGTATCGGGGTGATCCCGGACAGCGGCTGGCGGCTCTCCTCGCGCTACCGCGACTATGACGCGGAGCACCGCTTCTCCGTCACCGGGATCGACACCCGTGAACCGGCCGCCTGCCGCAGCGGCGAGGTGCTGCAGGGACTGCTGAAACCCCATCAGTGCGAGGCGTTCGGCACCGACTGCACCCCGCGCACCCCCCTCGGCGCCACCATGGTGTCCAGCGAGGGAGCCTGCGCCGCCTACTACCTCTACCGGCGGCTCGAGCTGCCGGCCCCGTCCCTGGAAGGCAGTTCCGTTGTCTGAGGCCACCACCCGAGCGTCCGTCACCACCGAGACCGCTGTCATGGCAGGCGCCCCGGATGTCCTGGCGTGGACGTGCCCGCTGCCGGTGCGCGACCGGGCCCGGGTCGTCATGGGCCACGGCGGCGGCGGCGCCCTGTCCGCCGAACTGGTCAGGGACGTGTTCGGGCCCGCGTACGGCGGACCGGTGCTCGCCGGACTCGGTGACAGCGCCGCGCTCGAACTCGGCGGTGCGCGGCTGGCGTTCTCCACCGACTCGTTCGTGGTGCGCCCGCTGTTCTTCCCCGGTGGCAGCATCGGCGACCTCGCGGTCAACGGCACCGTGAACGACCTCGCCATGAGCGGTGCGAAGCCCGCCTACCTGTCCTGCGGGTTCATCCTCGAAGAGGGGGTGGAGATCGGCGTCGTCGCCCGGGTCGCGGAAGCGCTCGGTGTCGCGGCGCGTACGGCGGGAGTGGAGATCGCCACCGGTGACACCAAGGTCGTGGAATCCGGCCACGGCGACGGCGTCTACATCAACACCTCGGGTATCGGCCTCATCCCGCAGGGCGTCGATCTGCGCCCGCAGCGCGTGGTCCCCGGCGACGTGGTGATCGTCAGCGGGGCGATCGGCGTCCACGGCGTCGCCGTCATGAGTGTGCGCGAGGGCCTGGAGTTCGGGGTGGAGATCCAGAGCGACTGTGCCGCGCTCGGGGGCCTGGTCGAGGCGATGCTCGCCGCCACCGACGACCCCGGCGCCCTGCACGTGCTGCGTGATCCGACGCGCGGCGGCCTTGCCGCCGCACTCAACGAGATCGCGGCGGCCTCCGGTACGGGCGTGGTCGTCACGGAGCGCGCCGTACCCGTACCCCCCGCCGTCGCCAACGCCTGCGCCGTGCTGGGCCTCGACCCGATGTACGTCGCCAACGAGGGCAAACTCGTCGCCTTCGTCCACCCCGACGCCGCGGACGCGGTGCTGGCGGCGATGCGGGCACACCCGCTCGGCCGCGAGGCGGTCGTGATCGGAGAGGTGACCGACGCCCATCGCGGCATGGTGGTGGCACGCACCGGCCTCGGCGGTACCCGGGTGGTCGACCTGCCGCTCGGTGAACAGCTTCCGCGTATCTGCTGATCAGACCGGCGCATGGTTACTCTCGGTGGTTGCGCGGTGGCACGGCGCTCGCCTGTTGAGCTGTTTGTCCGATAATGGTCATTCAGGTGGTATCTGGGTTCGGCGGTGCCTGCCGCCTGGCAGAGGAGGGCGCTATGAACCGGGACGGAACCGGCGAGGACTACGAGCTCGTCTTCGCGCACGCCGTCACTAAGGACACGGGAGCGGCGATCGACGAGGACGCGGTCGTCGTCCATCGCACCGACCGCAAGGGCCCGGGCGGCCATCCCGTCTACGCCGACGACACCGGCATCGTCCAGGCCGAGATCAGCGACCGCGGGGAGGTGCGGATGCTCGCGAGCGGCGGTCACCAGCAGCCCGCATCGGGCGTCGAGGCCAGGCGCCCGGCCTGAGGCGCCCGTGCCCGTGCTCCGGTGGGCACATCGTGCACCGCGGCAGGTCGGCCCGCGGCAGTGGGCTGCGGGCTCCTGCGTCACCTGCCTGCACCGAGTGCGCGTCTCGCACGCCGTTCAGGGCTGGTGGACCTCGCCCCGTTCGGCGTGCCCGCGAGAGTCTTCGAGGCGGTGCGCGAAGCCGTGGCCGGGGACCCGGTGCTCTCGCCCTCGGTGATCCAGCAGTTGAGCACCACGGTGACCTCGGACTCGGACACCGGCGAGAGACGCCGCGGGGCGCGGGCACGGCTCGGCATCCTCGGCGAACGGGAGCGGGAGGTGGCCACGGCGGTGGCGCGGGGCGGGACGAACGCCGAAATCGCGGCGAGCTGTTCATCAGCGTTCCCACGGCGAAGGCGCATGTCTCCAGCGTCCTGGCCAAGCCCGGCCGCGGGAATCGTGTCCAGATCGCCATGCTCGTCCATGACGGGGAGCTCTGACCCACCGGTTCGCGGTGGTCCGATCCGTGGGACCGCGGCCCGGCCGGTCGCCGGACATGCCGGGGTCTCACCACACGAGTTCGTCGTCCAGCACCATCATCGTCTCCTCGGGCGGCTCGCCCCCGAGGGCCATCTCAGCCCAGATGACCTTTCCTCCGGCCACATAACGCGTCCCCCAGCGCTGCGAGTACTGGGCGACGAGGAACAGTCCCCGCCCGCCCTCGTCGGTGGCGCCGGCCCGGCGCAGATGCGGAGACGTGCTGCTGCCGTCGGACACCTCGCAGATCAGCGTGCTCCCGTAGAGCAGCCGCGCCTGCACCGGTTCCGTTCCGTAGCGGATGGCGTTGGTGAGCAGCTCGCTGAGCACCAGTTCGGCGACGAACGACGCGTCGGCCAGGTCCCATTCGGCCAGCTTGCGCGCCGCCTGCGCCCGCGCCCGGGAGACCTCCGCGACATCGAGCGGTACGTCCCAGACCGCGACCCGGTCCGAGGGCAGCCGGTGCGTACGGGCGACGAGCAGGGCGATGTCGTCGCTCGCCGGAGCACGCGGCATCGCCTCGGTCACCGCCACGCAGGTCTCCTCCGGGGACAGGCCCGGCACGGCGATGGCACGGCGCAGCAGCTCCAGGCCCTCGTCGATGTCCCGTCGGCGGTCCTCGACCAGACCGTCCGTGAACAGCACGATCCGGCTGCCCTCCGGCAGTTCGATCTCGGACTCCTCGAACGGATGCCCGCCCACGCCGAGCGGGGGCGACACCGGCAGTTCCGGATACGTCACCACCCCGTGCACGGGGTCGACCACGGCAGGGGGCAGATGTCCCGCGTGCGCGAGGGTGCAGCGCCCCCTGACCGAGTCGTACACGGCGTACAGGCAGGTGGCACCGGTCACCGGACCGCGGTCCTGGTCGTCCTCCGCCCGCTGGTCCGCGTCGATCCGGATCACCAGGTCGTCGAGATGGGCCAGCAGATCGGCGGGCGGCAGATCGAGTGAGGAGAAGTTGAGCACGGCCGTGCGCAGGCGACCCATGGTGGCCGCGGCGTACATCCCGTGCCCGACGACATCGCCGACGACCAGGGCGACCCGGAAGCCCGGCAGCGGAATCACGTCGAACCAGTCGCCACCCACACCTGCCTGGGCCGGCTGATAGCGCCAGGCCACCTCCAGGGCGTCCTGCACCGGCAGGTCGCGGGGCAGCAGGCTGCGCTGGAGGGTGACGGCCATCGCGTGCTCCCGGGTGAACCGCCGGGCGTTGTCCACCGCCACGGCCGCGCGCGCGACGAGTTCCTCGGCGAAGGAGGTGTCGTCCTCGTCGTAGGGCGGCTGGTCCCCGGTCCGCCAGAAGTTGGCCATGCCGAGCACCACGCCCCGTGCCTGGAGGGGGACCGTGATGAGCGAGCGGATCCCGTACTCCAGCGCCTGCCGCGCCCCCTCGGGGTCCTGTGCCCGCCAGTTCGCCAGCTCGGTCAGATCCGGCGACAGCACGGCCTGACCGGTGTCCAGGGCCATGGCCATCGGGGTCGTCGGGATCACGAAGCGGATCAGGTCGCCCACGGGCTGGAGCGGCGGGTCACTGCGGATCCCGATCAGCGTGGTGCGCCGCATCTCGGTGGCCGTGGTCGTCGGCTCCTCCCCACTCAGGACGTAGTCGAGCAGCTCGACCGTCGTGAAATCCGCGAACCGGGGCACGGCCACCTCGGCGAGTTCCTCCGTCGTGCGCTGCACGTTCAGCGTGGTGCCGATCCGCACCCCCGCCTCGTACAGCAGGGTCAGCCGCTCCCTGGCGATCTCCGCACGCCCCGACAGGGCCCGCAGCTCCGTGGTGTCCCGGAGGCTGGCGACCACACCCGGCACGCCGCCGTACGGGGCCGTCGGCCGGGTGTTCACGGCGAGCAGCCGGTCACCGGAGAGGAAGACCGCGTCGGAGACCTCTTCGCCGGACACCAGGAGCTGGGTCATCCCGGCGCCCAGCCCGAGCTCGGAGACGGGCTGGCGGTCCGCGTCCGGGGGCAGATCGAGCAGTCGGCGCGCCTCGTCGTTGGCGAGGACCAGCCGCCCGTCACCGCCGACGATCAGAACGCCTTCACGCACCGCGTGCAGCACCGCGTCATGGTGCTCGTACATCCGGGTCATCTCGCCCGGGTCGAGGCCGTGCGTCTGCCGCCGCAGCCGCCGGCTGACAAGCGCCGCACCGCCAGTGGCCAGGGCGAGTGCGCCGGCCGCCGACGCCAGTACGACGGGCAGCTGCCGGTCCAGCAGATCCCCGACGTTGGCGACCTGGATACCGGCGCTGACCATCCCGACCACCTGACCCTTGGCGTCGGTGACCGGGACGACCGCCCTGACCGCGTCGCGCGGATGGCCCACGAACGTCTCGGTGATCGTCTCGCCCGCGGCGGCGCGCGAGACGTCTCCCGCGGCGGGTGTGCCGATCAGCGCGGGCACCGGGTCGGTATAGCGGGTGCCGTCGGGGCTGAGCACGGTGATGAAGTCGACCCCGGCCGCTCGCTGGGCCTGGAGGGCGTCGGTCTGGAGGAGCGCGGTGGGGTTGGGCGATTTGAGCGCCGCTGCCGTGCTCGGCCCGTGCGCGAAGCTCACCGCCGCGGCCAGCGAGCGGTTCTCGGCGTCCTGGCGGCTGTCGTAGCGCGCCTGGAGGACGAGGGCGGCCGTGCCGGCGATGACGAGAAGGATCACCACGATCGCCTGGAGCAGGAAGACCTGGGCGGCCAGACTGTGCACCCCGAGCAGCGTCCCCGGACGTCCCCATCGGCCTCCCGAGCGCTCGCGGTGCTGATCGCGTTGCCGCGGTCGGCTGGGCGGCTGGACCGCCGGCAGCCGGGACCGGCGGGATCGTCCGATCATGTTCACAGTTCTAGCACTGGGCCGGCCTCCGGGGCGACCGCGCGAACAGGCGCGTTCATCGGCTGCCGAGGTCGGCATCGATACGGTGCCGCACCATCGCCTCGTGGAACAGCCGGCCGACCAGCGCCCCGCCGTACACCACGAAACCCACCCCCACCAGCCAGGACTGGAGTACCAGCACGGTTCCGAACGGCCCGTACGTCACGGCGTTCGCGGCGATCAGCGGCGAGAACACCACCTGCGAGAAGATTCGCAGCCCGACCAGTCCCAGCGCGGTGGCCGCGGCACCGGGGGCGAGGGCCCGCCAGCGGATCCGGCCGCACAGCAGCAGCCGCTGCGACCACCAGAAGAAGAAGAACGCGCCGACCACATCCCCGGTCGCCACACCCACCGTCTCCAGCGCGGACGCGTCCGCCGGGGTCGGGGTGGTGACGAACACCAGCAGGGCCACGATCAGCACGCCCAGCCAGACGATATGGCGCCACATCGTGTGCCAGCGCGCCGTGGGCAGGTCCCATGCCCGCTCGTACCCGGTCTGCACGGCGGAACCGAAGGTCACACCGAACGCGGCCAGCGCGCCGAGGCCCAGCGCGGTCGTCCGCTGGAGGGCCTGCCCCGGCCGGCCGAACAACTGCTCCACCTCTTCCTGGGACACCTCCGAAACACCCAGACCCTGGACGAGCCAGCGCGCGAACCCCTGGCCGCTCGGCAGGTCCGCCGCCGCCACCACGACGAGCAGCGGAACAAGGGTGAGAAAGCCCAGCGCGGCGAAGCCCATGGCCCGGTGCATCAGCTCCATCTCACGGCCGCGGCTCCACGCCAGCCCCACCACCGAGGTCTGCACGCGCCGGTACAGGCGTGCGAACCAGTGGCCGTGGTGCGCCGGGTCGCCGTCGTCCGGCGCCCCGAATCGGAAGGGCATGTGGCGTGGGTACCCGTATTGAGGAGGGGAGCAGTCCCCCCGCACCGCCGAACGGGTGTCCCCGGGCGGCCGGTCCCGGTCCGTCCCGGGTTCAGCCCTCGGGGTCGAAGGACGCGAGGTACGAGGCGGCCATGTCGTCTTCGGTCGGCATGGCTCCGCCATGACTTCCTCTTCCGCCTCGCGATACGTCCCCTCGGCCCCAAGGGGCCGGGGGAGACCCCAGCCCTCGGCCCCAAGGGGCCGGGGGAGACCCCTGTCTCTTATAAACAAAACCGAGCCCACCAGACCA